>NZ_QUDI01000059.1:0-25082 GCF_003477465.1 Parabacteroides sp. AF48-14 | reverse complement strand
AACCGCCCAAATAGCGACGTTGTCTTAGGGCTGTAAGCCCGGCAGATCTCAGCCCAAGGCGTGAGCCTGTAAGGGCGATACCTTGTGACATAGGATATTACCTGTTATTCCACCGTCACCATCTTCCCTTCCGTATTCGCACGCATCAAATGGTCGTACATCGCTTCGATGTAGACCGGCGGCAGGTAGAAGCGGCCAGGGTAGACGGCGCAGAGGTTGATTTTGACTGTCACCTGCCGTCCGGCGGGAAGGTGGTCGATGTAGCTGTAGGCACGGTCGTCGCGGATATCCTGGTAGTTGATACCGGGCGTTTTCGCGTCTGTCGCATCCTCACTCAGGAAGCGGGTGTTGAGTATTTCCCATCCAGCGGGGAACACTTCGGTGAGCACCAGGTTGTTCACGCCATGCGACGAAGGGTTGCGAACGGTGACGACGGCGACGAAATTCGTGCCCTGCGGCAGTGCAGAGGCATCGACCGGGTTGCCTGCCTGATCCGTATAGCTGACGGCGAGGGAGAGGCCGTTTGCGTAGGCTTCTTCACGGCCTTCGGCGGGGATGCCTTCGGTGATGAGACGGGCGAAGAGCGTGGACTTTCCGGTGTTCCGGATCTCCAAAGGAGCGGAAGGGGCGGCCTTGTCGAGCAGGGGCTTTGTCCAGATGTTCTTTGTCGTCGAGATATCCTCCGTCTTGCCTGCGGTGGTGTAAGAGAAGTCCATGGAGGCGGCCGTCTTGTAACGCTTCATATAGCCGGAAAGGGCGATGAGGCTGAAGGCCGTCTCCTGTGTGCTGAGCCAGTCGTCGGAGGCGAGCGTCTTCGAGATTTCATCGGCCAGACGGGCGGCCGGGGCACTTTCGTCAAGCAGGCAGAGCGTCATCAGGCGGATGGAGCGGTCGCGGAGGTCGCTGCCGAAGGTCTGGTCGTACTCCGTGTAGGCGGTCGTCAGCTCCGTTGTCTTGGCGGTCAGCTCGCGTGCGACGTCCGCCCGTCCGACAAGGGCATAGGCAGAGGCCAACAGCCAGCGGCTCATGGCTGAAGCGTCTTGCTCTCTTTCAAGCGGTTCATCGCTCCTACTTCGGCCGATCCGGCGAGGGCGAGGACGTAGAGGCGGTAGGCCTGCGTCATTTCTTCGGAACGTTCGTAATAGGATGTGACCGGTTTCCAGCCGCGTGCCGTGCGCACGAGGTTACCGACGACACTGCGCCGCATGGCATCGGGCACGAGGTAGCCCCGGGTGGCGGTTTCGGTCAGGAAATGCGTGGCGTAGACCGTTCCCCAAGCATTGCTACTTGTCCCGCCGGGCCAGTAGGAGAAGGCGCCGTCTACCGTCTGGTAGGAACGCAGGCGGCGGATGACCTCTTTCACGGCGTTTTCGACGGATTGTTTTTCGTCGGCGGTCAACGCGGTAAATTCATTCAAATATAATTGCGGGAACCCCTTCGATGTGATCTGCTCTACACATCCATGCGGATAGCCCAACAGATAACCGAGGCGCGCTGACAGATTGACCGGCTGCACGTCCGACATTTCGAGCGTGAGGCTGTTCGTTCCTGCCACGCCCGGCATCGTGACGGTTCCTTTCCAGGATTTTCCGGCTTCGAGCGTGACGGGCGTCACTTTTACCTGCGGGCGGCGGACGCTGCGGATTTCGAGGTCTGTCTCGTAAACCGATTTTTCTCCCTTACCGGTGGCGGTGATCGTCACCCGTCCGGCTCCCGGATGGTCTTTCACGCGGATGCGGAATTGCGCGAGCTTGTCGCCCGTCTCCGTGAAGTTCAGCGTGCGGGCGGCTTCACCGACAACCTCCATATTGCCGGAGCAGGAGATAGTGACACGGACATCGCCGACGCCTTTCTCCGTGGCAAAGACGGTGGCGGGAACGGCCATCTCCTCTCCCACGCCGATCACGCGCGGAAGGGTGCCGAGCAGCATCACGGGCTTGCGCACCATCACGCTCTTTTCGGCATTTCCGTATGCTTCCCCGTCACCGGCGACGACCATCATGCGGACACGGCCGTTGTAGTTGGGCATCCGGAACGTGTGTTGCCGCTTCTCCCCTTTTCCGAGGGCGAACGGGCCGGCAAACTGTACGACGGGCTTGAAGCGGTTGACGATGGCTTTCGGGCCTTTGTTGAGCACGTCGTCACCGCCGATGCTGAACAGCTGCTCGATGCGGCCGCCATACGCGCCGACGACGTAGTTATAGAGGTCCCAGGTGCTGACGCCCAATGCTTCGCGCGCGTTGAACGCCTGCCAGGGGTCGGGCGTGCGGAAGCGGGTGAGGTCGAGCAGCCCTTCATCGACAATCGCCAACGTATAGGCCATCGGGCGTCCGTTCTTTTCCGAAACGGTGACGCTGTAGGAGGATTCAGGCTTGATCTCGTCCGCCGTCCGGATGACGGGCGCGAGGTGGCTCTCGGGGGATGTCACGGTGAAGGGGACAACGCCGTACATACGGATCGGTAGATCGTTCTTCGTCACGCCGTGGGGCTGAAGGAGCGTTATATATATGTACGCGTTGGGCTGCATCTCCGTTGTGACGGCGAGGCGGAGTGTGGTCTGCCCTTCCGTGCAGTCGTGTTCGCTGACGGAGAGCAGTCTTGTACCGTTCTCGATGCTGATGATGGCGCGGCTGCCTTTCGTGGATGGGAAGGTGACGGTCATCTTCTCGCCTGGCGCATAGGTCTCTTTGTCGGTCTTGAAGCTCAACATCGTGGCGGATGAAGAGCCGTCGGCATCGCGCCGCCCTTCGCCGTAGGGCCAGTCGAAATAGCTCATCACACCTGTTGAGTGTTTGCTTTCGGGGTCTTTCACCGAGATGAAGTAGGTTCCCCATTCATTGTCGGCGAAGGAGAGGCGGAAGTTGGCGGTTCCGTCGGCGCCTGTCCGGAGGGTGAAGGTTTTAACGGGTTTGTTGTAGGAATCGGAGACGTAATTAGCCAACTGGCTGTTGTCGGAGCTCCACCACCAGTACCAATAGACTTTGTAGACCTTCACCTCGAGTTCGGTGTTTACCGCAGCCTGGCCGGTGTAGTCGACGGAGGCAACAGTGTAGGTGTAGTTCGTTCCGGTGTTCAACTGTTCCTTATCCTGCTGGGGTGACTGGATACCGGCGTAGCGCGTGTAGGGGGAATAGAGCGCCCGGTCGGCGTCGATACTGAAATCGCCGGATTCTTCATAGACGCGGGTCACGAAGTTGGCGAGCAGCATGCCGGGGGCCGAGGCGCCGATCTCGAAACGGGCGGTGACGGTGGCGTTGCCTGTCGCGTCGGTCACGCCGGAGATGAGCTTGCTTTCTTCGTTGTTAAAGACTTTCGAAGGATCGTCGAACGTGAAGTTCTTATAGCCTAAGAAGGTTGTCGGGGTCGAGATAAAAGTACCCTGGATGTCGTATTTGAGGTTGCGGGCGGTCGCGCCTTGCAGCCATTCGACGTGCATGGCGGCATCGAAGGGTTTGCCGCGGAGCAAATTTTTTTTGGGCATCGCGAGGGAGATCTTCAGGCGGTTCGGCTTGATCGTCTCGATGCGGAGGCGCTTGCTGAAGGTGACGCCGCCGACGCTCACGTTGACGTTCCAGGCGCCTGTCGGGGCATCGGCCTCGGTCGGCATGTCGAAGGCGTAGAGGCCGGAGACTCCCTTCGTCTGTGTCTGCCGGAGGTAGAGCTGGCCGAGGGGGTTATAGAGTTCCATGATAACGGGATGATTGGCGGGAAGCTTCCGGGTACGGTCGTTCAGCATAAAGCCGAGGTGGAGCGTGTCGCCCGGACGCCAGACGCCGCGGTCGCCGTAGATAAATCCTTTGATGCCTTTCTGGACAACTTCGCCGGAGACGTCGAACGAGCTTAACGAGAGCGCCGAGCCGCCGTCCACGCGGAGGTACGAGCGTTGTGCGCCGAGCGAGGCGACAAGGTAGAAGGGTTTGCCTGTCGCGAGGGGCAGGACGACTTGTCCTTTGTCGTCCGTCGTGCCTCGGGCAAGCTCCTGGTGCTGGTAGTTGCAGGCGGTGACTTTCACGCCGCGTTCGGGATGGGTGCTGAGGAGGTTGTGGACGAGGACGGTCATCGTGTTGTCTTCGCCGTTCATCGCCATGAGGCCGAGGTTGGTGGCGAGGACGTTCTTTCCGGTCGTTGTGTTGGAATAGTAGCTCTTCGAGCAGGGGTTGTTACGCTCCGAGTAGTTATAGTCGGACCAGTTGAAGTCGCCGTTATAATAGTAGTAGCCGCCTTCGTCGAAACGGCTGCTTTCTTCCTTGAATTTGATTTCGTCTTCGGCGAGAATCTGCTCTTTGCTTGCCTTCACGAGGTCCGGACAGGGATAGGCGGAGAGATCGCGGTTGAACGACAGCTCGATGCGGTAGATGGCACCCGGCTCGGGGTCGATCAGCGATTTCAGGTCGATGGCGTAGGTGTTCCATTCGGTGAGGTCGTATGTCGGATCGTCGTCGAGGAAGATTGTTTTGCGGGCGACGAGGCGGCCGACACGCATGAGGTCGCCTGTACCGTCGAGGTTGTTCACCTGGAGGAACTGCCCGATGTTTTGTTCGAGTATCTTGATGACGCGCACGACCACGCCGCGGAGGTAGACGGCCTGGAAGGGCACGCTAAGTTGCGTGGACTGGGGGATGATCACGCCGTCGCCGATAAAGCGGACGTCGGGCAAGGTCTGGTTGACTTCGACCTGGCGGACGATGCTTTCGCCGAGAGTCAGGCCGTTCTTGCTGCGTATGTTTTTATTCAGGTGGACGTTCAGTGCGCCTTTAGTGCCGGCGTCGGGATAGAGGCGGAGTTTATTGCCGTCTACGTTGACAGCGTCGGACTTGTTTTTGTCGATCCAGGCGAGTCCTTGCATATTCTGGGCGGCATCGAGGAGTTTCGTGAAGGTGACTTCGATGTAGCGTTCGGGGTCCGAGACATATTGCACGTCATAGACGCCGAAATCGTTCATCGCAGGGATATCGATCGACAGGAGTTCTTCTTCGGGCACTTTCAGCTTGTTCGGTGCGACGGAGAGTGCGAAGGTACGTGCTCCCTCCGCCCCTGCCTGGAGGTTGGCGATGGAAAGCTGGTGTTTCTTCCCGTCGGGGCTATGCTCCCAGACGGCATCGGCTTTCTCCGAGAAACGGACGAGCGGCTCTACGGTTTCGGGCGCTTCCTTGTCGGGGGTGAAAAGGGTGCAGACGAGGTCGTAGCCGTTCTCATTCTTCTCACTGATATCGATGGATTGGAGGTTGCCACGCAGGGCAAGCGGCAAGGTGGCGAAACTGAAGGTGAAATGTTCGTCTTTGCCTTCGGTGTCGAACCATTCGGAGAGGTCGGCGTTGACTTCGTAGCGGGTGTCGCGCTCGAAGCCTTTGGCGGGCTTGAAGACGATGGTCCGGTTGTTCTCGAAGGTCAGTTCGCCGGCTGTCTCGGGCTTGATGCGGATCAGCTTGCGAAGGTGGTCCGGCTTGATGCGGTCGGCGGATATCGTCTGGTTGAAGATCAGGTAGACAGGCGTGTACCTGGAGATTGTTCCGGAGGTGAAAGCCTCCACATACGGGCTGAAAGGCAGCTCTTCACCTTCCTCGCTTCGCGTTTCCTTACATCCGCTGACTAAGATTAAAAGGCAGCAGGCATAAACATAATACAGATACTTTGCCATATTTCCTGAATTTTAACGGTTACACAGTTGACAAACAGTTTTTTTGCGAATATAAGTATTTTATATGAAGATTATCCGGTCATTTATTACCAAATGGTAATTTTTCATCCGCTATAAAAGGCTACTTTTGCCTCCCGGTATAAAAAAGAGAGAAGTATGCAGAGGGATCGCATTGATTTTGGCAGTATGGATATTCCGGTGTTGTTCCGGAAGATCTTTTTCCCGACTTTGTTAGGAATGGTTTGCATGGCGTGTATCACCATTGCGGACGGTATATTCGTCGGGCGCGGGGTCGGCAGCGATGCGTTGGCGGCGGTAAACATCGTCGCGCCGCTTTTTATGGTGACGACGGGGGTCGGGCTGCTTTTTGGCGTCGGCGCGTCGGTCGTGGCGTCGGTGCATCTGTCGCAGGGAAGGGTGAAGGCGGCTAATATCAATATTACGCAGGCGCTCTTGGTGTCGCTTCTGTTGATGGCGGTGTCGATGACGCTAATTTTTGTCTTTAATAAGCAGACGGCTTATCTGTTAGGCAGTTCCGGGCAGTTGCTTCCGCTTGTGCTGGAGTATATGGACTGGATCGTGCCGTTTTTTATCTTCAGCATGTTAGCGAATATCGGGATGTTTATCATCCGGCTGGATGGCTCGCCGAAGTTCGCGATGTTGTGCAATGTCGTTCCGGCACTGTTGAATGTGGTGCTCGATTATGTGTTCGTCTTTCCGATGCAGATGGGGCTGATGGGGGCGGCGTTGGCGACTGCGTTGGCACAGGTGGCCGGGGGTGTGATGGTGTTGGCCTATCTTTTGGGCTGCTCCAGGACGCTGCGTCTGTATAAGCTCAAAATAAGTATGAAAAGTTTGCTGCTGACTTGCCGGAACACGGGCTATATGGTCCGCTTGGGGGCTTCGGCGATGTTGGGCGAGTTGGCGATCGCCTGCATGATGCTGGTGGGGAACTATGCGTTCATCCGTGTGCTTCATGAAGACGGGGTGGCGGCCTATAGTGTGGCGTGCTATTGCCTGCCGATCGTCTTTATGATCGCTAATGCGATTGCGCAGTCGGCACAGCCGATCATCAGCTACAACTACGGGACCGGCGATGCGGCGCGGGTGCACACGACCTTCCGGCTGTCGTTGAAGACGGCTTTCGTGTCGGGGCTATTAGCGTTTGCGGTGATGTATGTTTTATGCCCGTATATCGTGGCGATGTTTCTGGAACCCGGTTGCAGGGCGTATGAGATTGCGACGGGGGGAATCCCCTACTTTGCGGCGGGGTTCGTCTGCTTTGCCCTGAACATCGTCTGGATCGGGTATTACCAGAGTATCGAACTGGCACGCAAGGCGATGTTCTTTATGACCTTGCGGGGGATTGTCGGGATGACGGCGTGTTTCCTTATCCTCCCTCCTCTGTTGGGTGAAAAGGGGTTGTGGCTGGCTGTTCCTTGTGCCGAACTGCTCATCTTTATCCTGTTGACGGCGGATTACCAGTTGCGGCACAAGGTACGGCATGCGGTGCGGTAGGCTCTATCGCTTGGCAAGACGCATCACCCGTTCGATGGCGTCATCCATCTGGGCGATGGATTCCATGCCGAGGGTCATGCAGTGGAGATTGCTTTCGGTGATGGCATAACGGAGGGATTGCTCGCGTTCGTCGTCGGCTACGTGCTGTCCTTCGCCGAAGATCTTCATGCCGATGATGCCCTTGCCCTTCTCGCGGGCACGGCCGAGGAGGCGGTTGACGTCGTCGCGACTGCCGTCCATATGGCTTTCAAAGGGATTCAGGCGGGCGAGGATCACGTCACACCAGGGGTTGTTGACGGCTTCCACCATTGCGTCCCAATTATGGCAGGAGACGCCGACAGCTTTCACGATGCCGTCTGCTTTGGCTTGTGCGAAACCATCCATGTAGAACTTGCGGGTTTCGCCCCAATTACCTTTTGTCATGCAATGCATCAGGAGGATATCGAAATATTCGGTGTTGGCTTCCTTGCGCATCCGGTCGAGGGTTTTGCGGACAGGTTCTATCTTATCCGAGCCTTCGTCGTAGGTCCACATCTTGCTCATGAGGGTGAGTTTCTCACGGGGCAGGCCTTCGATGGCTTTTCCGACGAAGGGTTGGGAACCGTAGGTGTCGGCCATGTCGAAGAAACGGATGCCGCGTTCGTAACCGTGACGGGCCATCCGGGTGAAATGATCCTGTCCTGCCCGTGTCTGGTTGGATTGGAAGTTCCAGCCTTTCGTTCCGGTTCCCATAGCGATACGGGAGACCTTCAATCCGGTTTTTCCTAACTTCACCTTGTCGACCGATACGTCTGAAGGCAGTGATATTTGAATGTTTGCTAACCCGGTATGGGATAGAGAAAGGCCCGCTACTCCGGCTACTCCTGTCTGAATAAATTTGCGTCTGTCCATCTTATGCTGTTTTAGGTAATACTTTCTTTAAGATCAAATAGCCGCACAAACCGGAAATAAACGAGCCGGCGAATACGCCTAACTTCGCCTGGTTCAACAAATCATCCCCCATACCGGGCATCCCGGCAAAAGAGAGGTTTGCGATAAAGAGGGCGACCGTAAAGCCGATGCCTCCCAGCATCGACACGCCGAACAACTTCGATTTACTGGCTCCTGCCGGCATAGCCGCAAAACCCAACCGGATGAAGAGGTAGGTAAACAGGAATATTCCCAACGATTTTCCGAGAAACAGGCCGAGGAATACGGCTAACGGTACGCCGGGAAGAGATGATATCTGTATGTCGCCAAAGGTTACGCCTGCATTGACAAATGCAAAGAGCGGCAAGATCAGGTAATTGACAAGCGGATGCAGTTTGTCGGCAATGCTTTGGAGCGGACTGATCGTCTTGTCGGCCAACGAATGGATATTATTGAGTACCTGGATCTGCGTGGGTGAAAGGACTTCGGCTTTCCTGGAATGGCGCACCTCCGTATAATCGAGCATACTCAGATAGCCGGCCATCTCGTCGGTAAAGGCATCCAGCTTGACAACCGGGCGGGCAGGTACGGTAAATGCAACCAGTACGCCGGCTATCGTCGGATGGATACCGGATTCGAGGAACAGCATCCAGACAAAGAACCCGACTACATAATAAAAGAACATATTATTCACCCGCATCTTTCCGCCGGCATACAGCAATGCCAACAAAGCGAGAGAGATCAGAAGCGGCTCGAAAGCGATGTCACCGCTATAAAATAGGGCGATAATAATAATGCCGCCGACATCATCTACAACAGCCAAGGCGGTCAGGAAGATACGCATACTGAGCGGAACCCGTTTACCTAACAAGCCCAGGACGGCGAGCGCAAACGCGATATCGGTCGCCATAGGAATAGCCACTCCCCTCACCTCCGGAGCCGAATGACATACGATAAAATAGAAAACGACCGGGACGATCATTCCTCCGCAAGCGGCGATAATAGGCAATAGGGCTTTCCGCATCGAACTCAGCTCGCCTATCAGGATTTCCTGCTTGATTTCCAAACCGATCACAAAGAAGAAGACGGCCATCAGGGCGTCATTGACGAATGCCAGCATAGGCATCGGTTCGCCGTGATGCATGAATGGAGTAAAATGCCCGATCTTCAAATCAATCGGATGCGACAGGATATGATGATAGGATTCTGCCCAAGGAGAATTGGCGAATATCATGGCAAGGATCGTAGCCATGAATAACAAAACACTCGCGTTCGCTTTTTGCGTGGCAAAGCGACGCAAAGGTTTAAGGATAACGTTAATGGTTCTGTCCATACTGGTATTTTATATTTTATGGGAAGCGGCTTGCTGTCCGCTTCCACCAAGTTTTTTCCTAACAATAAATTCTTACTTGCCGGCTTTTTCCAGCTCGTATGCGCTGCGGGTCAGTTTCTCTACCCACACGACAAATATACCAGTTAAAATTAAATTAAACACTATGGTAAGCACAGAAATCATCAAAGCGGGCCCTCCCAGATTGTAGCCAAGTGCGATAAAGATAATGCCGGCTCCCACCTCTCCGCGCGTGAACATACCGATAGACAAGGCCAGACGCTCGCGCTTCCGTCTCTCCCGGTAAAAAAACAGGGGGAATAATTTTCCGATATTGGACAGGAACGAAACGATCACGACATGCAGGATGATCACCGGCCATGACATCATCGGCTGGGCACCTGTTATCGTCGTCGCTTCAGCCGATTGCGCCGCGAAGTCGACACCGAAAAATACCGGCATACTGACCCCGACCAGAAACATGAACAGGAAGGAGACGGCGGTCGCCACATTGTGCTCTATCTTCGTGTCGATATGCTTATGCCTCATCACCATCCCTAAAACAAAGGCGGGTAATAACACCTCGATATGGATGCTCGCATCTTCTCCGTAGAGGTATTTGGACGCCAGGTAAACCGCTTGCGTAATCCCGCAGGTAACAACGGCGTAGAAAAGAATGGCTTTCCAATCCTGCCGCATATTATAGCTTCCCATCTTTTTCCATCCGACAATCAGCAGCACCATGACAATCAGAATGATCACACCCAGTTGCCAGCGCAGTCCGACCATCATGATCTGCAGAGGAATCATCAGCAAGATCGTATCCAGGTCGTCGAAGATAGCCAATACCTGCACCTTCTTATATACCCAGGATGATTTCAGCCCCGCTGCCGCAAGCATTGTAAAGAGGATGCCTGCCGATGTCGGCGCCGCGAACCGGCTCAACAGAAGGTTTTCTTTCCATGCCTCCCCACTACTCCAGTAAATATCGGGCAACAGGACAAACATATAGTACAAAGCAACCAATATCCAGGGGAAAGCGGCTGTTGCCATTGCAATAAAATAGTCTTCGGTATAAGACCGCCAACGGCTTTTATCCATTTCAAACTCCCGCCCTACATTGATCATGATAAAGGCAAGACAAACATATAGCAACGTGTTGGAAACCGTCTTTACCGATAAATAACTCTCACCCACCATCGCGGGCAGGAATTGAGAAACAACCAATCCCAACATCAGGAAAAAAGAAAACAAAAGAATCTTCTTCATTATTAATGAACTGTTTTTGTTTAGAATTATAGTAATACAACAATTAATTTAAAAAATCGGTTCTGGGATTTCATCAAATGATAATTAATCCTTCAGATAAGCACTTTCGACCTTGAGCAGGCGTGCTTTCAACCGTTCGGCATCCCCCTTCCGGATGCGGAGCGTCATTTCGCAATCCATATCAAACTTTTGGGAAACGATCGCCGGATTATCTTCCTTGACAATACGCATGATACCATTCAGATAAGGATATTCGAATGCAACGGTGATATCTTCATCAACGGTACGTTCGTCTATCTCGGCAGCTGCTATTGCTTCAGCCGCTGCTGTCCGGTATGCGACGATCAGGCCGCTCGTTCCCAATTCGATTCCGCCGAAATAGCGGATCACAACGATCAGGATATCTGTCAACTCGTTCGAATTGATCTGTCCCAGGATCGGTTTGCCGGCTGTTGAAGACGGTTCCCCGTCGTCATTCGCACGGAAGTTCTGGCGTTCGGGACCTAACATATAGGCCCAGCATACATGGCGGGCGTCGTAATATTGCTTACGGTATTTATCCAGTTGCTCCTTGACCTCTTCCACGGTACGCACAGGGATGGCATACGAAATAAAGCGGCTTCGCTTCTCCGTATAATATCCTTCCGCTACTTGTTTTATGGTTTTGTAACTGTCGTCCGCCATTCTTCAATCAGGTACGTGTGTTTGTTGTTCCTCCCGGAAAGCCCGGAAGTCTTTCATTATCTCTTCGATCTCTTCTATAAAATACGGATCTTTTACATGCCCCTTTACCTCTTCGTAATAGGTTTCAATAGCCTTCAATGCACATATATCCTGTCCACGCAGCAGAAAGTAAGGCTCCTCCTTCTCCACGCACTGTTTAATCATTTGAATCGGATTCTTCATATCTCCCTTTTTCTATAATTATCTTTTTACCCAATTTTGAATTCGAATACCAGGTAATTTATTCAGATGCTTCACATTATCCGTCACCATAATAAAATTACGATATATGGCCGAACTGCCAATCAAGATATCAAAATCATCGAGTGGAGTTCCTCCGCGCTCTAATTCCGCTTTAATATCACCATATAATTCCAATGATTCATACACGGGAATCACCTGAAATATACTGGCAATATATGATACATCTTTTATTCGTTCCTCCTTATTATTACTTTTAGAAGCTCCATAATAAAGTTCTGCAATAGTAATTTCTGAAACAAAACAGTTTTCTGCTTTTACATCCAGAACTTTCTCTCGAATGCCATATTTATTTTTCAATAGTGAAATACAAATATTAGTATCAAGTATATATTTATTCTTATTTGCTACCATTCTTTTATTATTCGGGTTGAACCACTCCGGAAACTTCCTTTAATCAGTTCCGTCTCTTCTTCTGGAGTCAGATCATCTTCCCATGCACCACTCAAGCCGGAAAACAAATTTGTATCCAGAGACTTAACCCTGCTTCTTTTTCGCAATAAAGATGCAGAGAGCTTACTTATCAGATCTAATTTTATCTCATCGCTCAGAGGAGACAAAATTTTCATATACATATCTGTTATTTTTACAGTATCTTCCATTTGTAATTCCTTTCCTTATTGTTTTTTACAAAAATAAGCCTTTTTATCGAGAACTCTTTAATTCTTCCTTCAAAAACGGAGCCGTATAGCTCTTTGTTTTAGACTTGATCATCTTTTCGGGGGTACCGGTGAAAAGGATTTGACCGCCGTTGCGGCCTCCTTCGGGGCCCATGTCGATCAGGTAGTCGGCTGATTTGATGACGTCGAGGTTGTGCTCGATGACGATGATCGTATTGCCTTTATCGACCAGCTTGTTCAGGACGCCGAGCAACACGCGGATATCTTCAAAATGAAGACCGGTTGTCGGTTCATCCAACACGTAAAGCGTCTTGCCCGTGTCTTTCTTTGCCAATTCGGTCGCTAACTTGACACGTTGGCTCTCGCCTCCTGAAAGCGTTGTCGAAGGCTGGCCCAGCTTGATATACCCCAGGCCTACATCCTGCAAAACCTTCACCTTGGAAAGGATAGACGGGACATTCTCGAAAAACTCGACAGCCATATTGATCGTCATATCCAGCACATCCGCAATGGACTTACCGCGAAAACGAACTTCCAGCGTCTCCCGGTTATACCGTTTGCCATGGCATTCCTCACAGGGGACAAGCACGTCGGGCAGAAAGTTCATCTCGATCGTCTTATAGCCGTTCCCTTTGCAAGTCTCACAACGTCCGCCGGAGACATTAAAAGAGAAACGCCCCGGCTTATAACCACGCACTTTCGACTCCGGCAGCTCCACAAAAAGATTGCGGATATCCGAAAAGACACCGGTATAAGTGGCCGGATTACTGCGCGGTGAACGTCCGATAGGCGACTGGTCCACATTGACGATCTTATCTATATTATCAATTCCTTCAATCGATTTATAAGGCAACGGATCTTCCAGGGAGCGATAGAAATGCTGGCTGAGAATCGGTTGCAAGGTCGCATTAATCAACGTAGACTTTCCGCTACCCGACACGCCGGTCACACAAATCAGCGTCCCCAACGGGAAAGTGACATCCACATTCTTCAGGTTATTCCCGCTTGCCCCTTTTATGGTGATAAACTGCCCGTTCCCTTTGCGCCGTTCTTTCGGAACCGCGATCTCCATCTTTCCGTTCAGGTAAGCCGAAGTCAGCGTATCCGCTTTCAGCATCTCCTCCGGAGTTCCGGCATAGACCACTTCACCGCCTAAACGGCCTGCCTTCGGTCCCATATCGACCACATAATCCGCATTGAGCATCATATCCTTGTCATGCTCCACCACGACAACAGAGTTACCCGTATCGCGCAGTTCCTTCAGCGAATTGATCAGCCGGACATTATCCCGCTGGTGCAATCCGATACTCGGCTCGTCGAGGATATACAAGACATTCACTAACTGACTGCCGATCTGCGTAGCCAAACGGATACGCTGGCTCTCGCCACCCGACAAGGTTGCAGAAGCACGGTTCAGGGACAGATAATCCAATCCCACATCCAACAGAAACTTCAGGCGTGAACGAATCTCCTTCAATATCTCGACAGCGATCTGGCGCTGTTTGTCATTCAATTTATCTTCGACACCATCCAGCCATTCATACAGTTCGGAAATATCCATCGCCGACAGTTCGGCAATATTCTTCCCGGCAATCCGGTAATTCAAAGCCTCCTTATTCAGACGCTGCCCGCCGCACTCCGGACAGGCCGCCATCCGTATAAACTGTCCCGCCCATTTCTGTGCGGAAGCAGAAGCCTCGCTCTCCTGTTGCATCAGGATATATTTGGCAACACCCTCGTACGACAGGAAATAGTTGGAAGAACCCAGCGAATCATTTTTGATTTGCAGACGTTCGTCCGTCCCGTTCATGATCTCGTCGATCGCATCCTCGGGAATATCTTTGATCGGTGTTTTCAGCGTCACGCCGTATTTCTCACAAATCGCCTCGATCTGCCAGAAAATCAGGGAGTTTTTATATTTACCCAAAGCCACGATACCGCCACTGTAAATACTCAATGATGAATCGGGCACAATCTTATTCATATCCAGCAGGTTCACCTGCCCTAACCCTTTACACTTCGGGCAAGCGCCCTGGGGCGAGTTAAAGGAAAAATTATGGGGAGCCGGCTCGCTGTAAGACAATCCCGTTACGGGGTCCATCAGGCGACGGCTGTAGTGGCGCACTTCGTCCGTATCAGCATCCAACACGAGGACAAGGCCGTCGCCCTGTTTCATAGCAACACGCAGGCTTTCCTTCAAACGGCGTTCGTCCGATTCCGAGACTACCAGCTTGTCGATCACCACCTCGATGCTGTGCATCTTATAACGGTCGAGCTTCATACCGTGGAAAATCTCTTTCATCTCGCCATCCACACGGACATTCAGATACCCTTTCTTCCGCATCTGCTCGAACAGTTCCTTATAATGCCCTTTACGGTTACGGACCAGCGGAGCAAGCAGATACGTCTTCTTTCCCCTGTACTGATTCAGGATCAGCTCCAACGTTTGCTCCTCGGTGTACTTCACCATCTTCTCACCGCTCAGGTAAGAATAAGCCTCTCCCGCCCTTGCATAAAGCAAACGGAAGAAGTCATAAATCTCGGTTGTCGTCCCGACGGTAGAACGCGGATTCTTGTTCGTCGTCTTCTGTTCGATCGAGATAACAGGACTCAAACCGGTGATCTTATCCACATCCGGCCGCTCCATATTCCCCAAGAAATTACGGGCGTATGCGGAGAACGTCTCCACATAGCGCCGTTGCCCTTCGGCAAAAATCGTATCAAAAGCTAAGGACGATTTACCGCTACCGCTCATCCCGGTAATCACGGAAAGCTTGTTGCGCGGTATCTCGATATCTATATTTTTCAAATTATGGACACGGGCGCCTAAAACGGAAATACGCCCGCCTTCCAATGCATTCTTATCGTTCATCATTTTCTGTTTTCTATTATCCTTCTATTTTACCACCCAGGCCGGATTATGCACATACGTGTTAGGCGTCTTATAATACATATCGGATTCCTTCGGGATCTGAAGCGTATAGGTCTTTCCCAACGTCAGCAACTTACGGTCGCGCAGCCAGGGATTGAAGCGTTTCAGGTCCGCATACGTAGCCCCGTTCTTTTGGGCAAAAGCGGACAAGTCCTGGATATCGGTAGAGACAGACACATTTTCACAGGCAATCGGCTTGTACAAATCCTGCGCCCGCAAGACAAATCCATATTTATAAGGAGCTTCGAATATCTGTTTGATCGCCATGATACGGTAGACGTAACGGGTTGTTTCCTCCACTAACCACAGGTCGAACGAACTGTCCGCCTCCTGCTTGGTCAGTTCGCCGGAGATGCGTCCCATACCGGCATTATAGGAAGCGGCGACGGTCGCCCAATCACCATATTTATCATACGCAGCTTTCAGGTAACGGCAAGCCGCCTCGGTCGCTTTCGCCACATCGCAACGTTCGTCCACGGTAGGCGTAATAGTCAACCCGTATTGCTTGGCCGTGCCTTCCAACAACTGCCAAGTCCCGACTGCCCGTGCAGGCGATGAGACGCGGGGATCGAGATGGCTCTCGATCACGGCCAGATATTTGAAATCGTCGGGAATGCCATTAGCTTTCAGAATCGGTTCGATAACCGGAAAATAGCGGTTGGCCCGCTTAACCAACAGCATGGTGGTAGAATGGAAATAAGTAAAACTACTCAATTCCCGGTCCATACCTTCATGCATATTATAACGCGTCAAGTCGATCTCCTTCCCGCAAAAAGAGGCGGAAGAGGGAACATCCGGCGATGTCGTCACCGAAGAGACCACAGGACGCTCTTCCTTTACTTTTTCCGAATCGCTCGAACCGATAGAGAGGCATGCAGTCAGACACACCGCACCACCGGCTATAAAACCTACTATACTATTGTTGTTCAATAATTTCATCATTTATCTTCTTTGGTCTAAGAATATTAATCGATCCTTTCCTACTAAACTTCTCTCCGGCAGTTCCGGTTGCCTCTATCACGTAGAAATAGACGCCCGGAGCTACATATTTTCCTCCCTTTTTGCCGTCCCAACCTTCCGCCGGATTGGTGGAATGATACATCTCGACCCCCCAACGGTTGAATATCCAGCATTTATAATTGAGCAGCGACTGATAGGCTACACGAAACTCGTCGTTAATGCCGGGTGTCGTTCCCGGCGAGAAAGCATTCGGGATTTCCAAACGCGACTCGGTAATCTTGATCACAAAAGGGTCCGACACCGCTTCGCATTCCCCCGTCCGGTCACTGACGGTCACTTCCGCAATATATTCGCCCCTCTCCGCAAAAGTATAATCCACTTCTTCCCCTCGGTAAAGGATCAAAGGATTTTCCGCGCCGTTCTCCACATCGCTCCTGTAAATCCTCCACGTGTACAAGCTTGCTACCGGCTCATTAGCATACGCCCGGAACGTGACTTCCGCCGGCGCACACAGCAAATCTCCCTCACCCAACGTCATATTAGGGGCATTGTCCATAATAAGAGTCGTATCGGTATGCAACTCAACGGCCACAGCCTGATAGGTATCGGATGTAATCGACTTTTCTATTCCGAAATGCCGGGCAAACTGGTCCCCCTTCAAAGTAACTTCCGTATCACACAAAGGCGGCATCACATTTTTGTTTTCCCCCTTCTTTTTAATGCTTCCGGAATAAGGATTCCCTTCCATCGTAACCGTTACCGGAGTCAGGGAAAATCTGTTATCATCCGACCAGGATAAAGTCTGGAACGAAACCTCGAACTCCCGTTTCAGCTCCACCGTCCGGCCGCTCGGCAGATTATATTGCATCCGCACCGGTTCCGGGCTTCCTTTTAGCAGGAAATTGTCACAAGTACCTTCCACGGTGATATTCTGCACCTCAAAAGCATATTTGCTGTAATCGATAATCCAGACATACCTGGACAAGATATCGGACTCTTGTACAAAATAGCCATATCCTTCTTCCACATTCCGGATAGTAGATGTGTTTCCATTTTGTTCACAAGGGACAGACTCTGCCTCCAATGCTCTCGACTTATACCGATACCATTTATGATTAGTAGATGATGAAGTATAGCTTATCGCTGCATTTCCCATCCCATATAACAGATAAACTTCAAGTTTCTCACCGGTCTCATCCTTTGCCATCAGTGGCGTTCCCTGTCCCCCCGTCACCATATACTGCTGTGCCTGAACAGCGAGCACGGCAAACAAGAAACAGATCAATCCACCCAGCTTTCTAATTTTCGTTCTTAACATATATCCAACCTAAATTAGCTTCCAAAATTACTATTTTATACGGAGATATATGCGTTTTTTATTGTACTTTATGATACAAAACCGGTCGTAATAATCCATAATCAGTTTTTCCCCATCATCTGCTTCAGGCCATCCACAGATAACGACTTATCCCAAAAGATCAAACTTTAGACTTTCCCGACAGCTCCGGGCCGCAGTCTTCTATAAAGAAAACAACCGAAGGCTGACAGCAAGGCTAAGCCACAAAGGAAATAGCCCGGTGAACGGTTTGCCCGGCGGGTCTTCGTCCGGACAGCCGTTTCCTTCATATGCCAACCGCCATAATCTGTTTGCTGATGCGTCACGATTTTTCCGGTATCGGCAAGCTGACGGCGGCGATCCATCCGCAAACTCATTACGGCTTTCGGATATTGTTTGCCGGTACTGTCAGGAGTAAAATAAACAACCTGGTGCAGCTCCCAGGCAATCGTATCCACCAGGCGAATATCCTTTTTTAGCAAATCCATCTCATTATAAGAAAGACGGACAGTATCCAAACAAGCAGCCGATTCCTGCCGATGGCTCTGCCGGCTCAGACCACACCCCGATAACAAGAAAACCATCACTAAAAGCCGCAAAAGCACCTGCATCCGGTTCGCCCCGGAACGCTTCAGCGACAAATGTAGGAAATTCCGTTTCCGGTAATGAATCGCCTGGTCAAACTCCAACCCCGACCGCCGCAGAAGAGCTAAAAGCTTCGCCACATCCGGCACATAGCAATCCGCCGCCTCCCCTTTCATATGCTGGCTGTCCGGCACTCCCCCGACCAACCGGTTCACCTCTTTACAACGAAAACCGCTCGTCACTGCAATCGGGCCGCCATACAACCGGCGAAGCGGCTCCAGCAAAGCAACAACCAAATGCTTCAACGCCCCGCAAGCCTCCCCCGTCGGCCTGTTGTCAATCCCATTCTCCACCGCAACCCGGCTATAACTCATCTCCTCCATCGTAAAATGCTCTTCCATATCTTCTCTTTTTTTAATTTTCAATTTTTAATTCTCAATTTATAAGAGTAGTCCACCCCAAAAAGCGCCCCCGCAAACGTGCTGATCTCCCCGAAAGCCACCAGCACACTGTTGTCTACCTCCCCCTGCGGCTCAATCCAGAACCCGCAAAAGAGCAAAACAATCCCGCTCATAGTGAGCAGGATTGCCATTGTCAACTGAACCGTCAACCTCTTCATGAATTTTGAATTATGAATTATGAATCTTCAAACTTTCAACTTTCAATTTTCAACTTTCACCTTTTAAAGGATTCCCGGTCTGTCCTCCGGCTTATTCACCGTACCGGAATCATCCGTTTCCGGTGTAACCCGTTCGAAACTTGTAAGACCTTTCATCGTACGCAATGCTTTTCCGGGATAGAAACGGACACGAGGTTCGCGGATCAGGCCCGTACTGAAATCTTCGGCACCCACGACTCCCGTTGATCCGAAATTCAGACGGAAAGTGCCCAATTCACCCACACATACACGACGTCCGTTACGTAAATGACGAACCAACACGACGTTTACACGATCCAGCACAGCTTTCACACCGGCGCTACCGGCAACCGTACTGTCACCCACCTCATCGATAAAGTCTTCAAATGTAACCAGGTCGCCACAGATCATCTGTGCATACGTCTTTTCAGGAATATCTTCCTGATCTCTACCCAAATTTCTCTTCTGAACCAATTTGTACTTAATAGCCATAACTTTTAAAATTTAAATGATTAATAATTTGTTTTTGATCACAATGCAAAGATAGAGTCGCTGCGAACTGTTAAAAAAGCGATGAGAGAGATGTATAAATGATGATTTATCGGTGTGTTTGCTCGTATTTACCGGACGCAGACGGGCGCAGATTACGCAGAGGAACGCAGACTTATTTTTATTTAAAACAATAAATGATCTGCGTTCGTCTGCGTTATCTGCGAAATCTGCGTCCGGTAATACAAACGTAGCGTCTTACCGATAAATCTTCATTTATCACCCCATCTCACTGCTTTTCTCCAAAAGGTCCGCAAAATCGAATGAATCCATCTGCGAATAGCGGATTTTGTCGGCCAAATACTTGACAGACACATCCATGTCGAAAGCAAGCAAAAGAGAAAAAGAAATTTCCGTATATGAAGATTTATGATTTTTATACGGTTGCATCCACAAATTAAGCACCTTCAGAAAGAGATTTAACTCTTCCATCCCATACAGGAACTCCCCTAAGACCGTCTCTTTCCGGACATAATCCAGAAACGCCTGGCGACTTGCCTTTATCAGACGAACCAGGAACAGGCGATAGACAGGTGTCAGCCCGCCCCATTCGGACAAAGCGATTCCAAACGTCCGTTTACAAAAAATGCCCCTTTCTTCAAGAGGCATACACTTTAATAACTCATGATACTGGCGAACGGTAGGTTTTGCGCCCCCAAACAGCGCAATCAATTGTTCTTTCATAAATAAACTTCCGGGAGGGGGAAAATTGATCCCTCACGCCCGAAAAGCCACCGGACAGACCGGTTACAACACAAAAAGCCTTTAAAGCCCTTCCTTCAGCATCTTTCGCAGTGGTTGAAAGAAACGCTCTATCAAACGCAGTTCTTCAGTTACGATTCCGGCCGTAGCTTTCATTTCCTGCGTCGCAGGAAGACAGATTCCGTAGTTGGTGGTCAGTCCGCCGGGGAAGACAATCTCCACCATGTAATTGTCTTCCAGCGGAACCATCGAGACAGACAAGACCTGCCCCTCCACGATCCCGAACTCCTGGTCCGGGAAATTACTGAAACGCACGATCACACGCTGCCCTTTACGAACCTTACCCGAACTGGCTATCGGCATCAAGGCACGCCCGATCCATTCACCCGGTTCCTCCGGCACGATCCGGGCAAACAGGTCGCCAGCCGACACATACAGGTTCGGATAACCCTGCCGGAGCATCTGCACCCGACCCGATGCAGACGCCTCGATACAATAGTCCATCTCCCAACGCCTTACAGCCGCCAAAAGCTGCCCCACTGCAGCCCGGTAATCCTTCGAAGCCGGGTCTTTGCCCGCCAACGCCGTATAAGAAGACTGGATATCCCCCAACTGCCACACGTCCTGCAACAGATAATAACTGAAACGCTCCGGTTCCTCCGCATAACGCGCCAACAGCTTCTTCAGCCGCAACACATCCTCCGTAACTGCCGTATTCTCGATCACGGCAAGCGGCAGCCCCTCTTTCACTTCCTGGCCATTAGAGACATACAGCCGGCTCACCCTTCCCGACGTCCGTGCAACCACCTCCGTCACCGGGTTACGGCTCGTCAACGTCATCTCAGCCTCGATCACATCCGGATACCGGAAAAAGCAACTCCCCACGACAAGTGTGAGCACCACGGCGAACAACACCGTAATCCCCCACCTCACAATCCAGGACGGCACATGCCCCATCACTTCCTGGACGGCCTCACTGCGTAATTCTATGTCTTTTCCTTCTTCCATACGGCTGCCTCCTGTAAGGGCGGTTCACGAACCGCCCCTACGAACCCAACTCCAATTGGTTCTTCACTAATTTGTAATATATGCCGCGTTTCGCCGTCAACTCCTCATGTGTCCCCTCTTCGGCAACGCGGCCTTTGTCCAACACGACGATATTGTCTGCATCCCGGACCGTGCTCAACCGGTGTGCCACCACGACCACCGTACGTCCCCGGTAGAACTGGTGCAGATGCTCCATGATCTCTTTCTCATTATTCGCATCCAGCGCATTCGTAGCCTCGTCCAAGAAGATAAACTCCGGGTCCTTATACACCGCACGGGCGATCAGGATACGTTGCCGTTGTCCCTGGCTCACACCGTTTCCTTCCATGCCGATCTTCGTATTATAGCCCAAAGGCAACGAATCGATAAACTCCCGGATATTCGCCACCGTCACCGCATGGAGCAACCGTTCCTTATCGATCACCTCCGCACCGATCGCTATGTTACGCGCGATCGTATCCGAAAAGATAAAACCGTCCTGCATCACGCAACCCGTATGCGCACGCCACACATGCGGATTCATATCTTTCAGCAAGACGTTCCCCACCCGGATACCCCCTTTGTTCGGCTCATAAAAACCAAGCAGCAGCTTAACTAACGTCGTCTTTCCGCTACCGCTCGCACCCACAACAGCCGTCACCTTATGTTCGGGGATCGTCAGGCTCACATGCTCCAACACATAGTCGCGGTCCGCCCCGTCATAGCTGAAGCACACATCCTCTATCCGCAGCGTCCGGTCTTCCGGGATCTTATTTGTTTTCAAGGCTAATGTCTGTTCCTCATCCTCCTTCTGATGAATTTCACCGAGGCGTTCCAAGCTGATCTTCGCATCCTGAAACGACCGCGCAAAACCGATAAACTGCTCGATCGGAGCCGTCAGTTGACCCACGATATACGTCAACGACATCATCATACCCAACGTCATCTCACCGGAAACAACAGCCCGGGCGGCCAAAAAGGAAATGAGGATGTTAGTGGTTTGGTTAAAAAAAACCGACCCGAGCTGTTGATATTGTTGTAGCGCCAATCCCTTAATACTGATTTTAAATAATTTCACCTGGATACGTTCCCATTCCCACCGCTTTTCCGTCTCGCAGTTGTTCAGCTTGATCTCCTGCATACCCGTCACCAACTGGAAAAGGTTGCTCTGCTCCCCGGCAGCCTGTGCGAACCGTTTGATGTCCAGTTCGCGCCGGTACTTCATAAAAGCCAGTATCCAGGCCACATACAATCCATTGCCCACTAAGAACAATCCCAATATCGTCAGGTCATAATACGCCAGTACAAACCCGAACACGATAAAATTGACAAACGAGAAAAGCGTCGAGATGGACGAACCCGTCATAAACGTCTCGATACGGTTGTGGTCGCCGATACGCTGCATGATATCCCCGACCATCTTCGTATCGAAAAAGTGCAAAGGCAACCGCATCAGCTTGGCAAGAAAATCGGAAATCAGTGCTATATTGATCCGGGTATTGACATGGAGCAGAATCCAGCTACGGATAAAATCGACCGACAGTTTAGCCACGAAGATCACCAACTGCGCGATTAATATTAAGGTAATAAAGCTAAGGTTACTATCCCGGATACCCGTATCTACCAAACTCTGTGTCAGGAACGGCATGATCAGTTGCAGGATACTGGCCGTCAACATACCTAATACCAACTGGAAGAGTTCACGCCGGTAAGGGGTCAGATAGCGGAAGAAAAAGGACAATTCCTTCCCTTTCCGCATATCTTCCTCCTCATGATCGTAAAAGTCAGGGCCGAGCTCTAAAAGCAAAGCGGTTCCTGTGTCTTTCCCTTCCACAACGGTACTGCACCAGTAATGTTCCAACTCCGATTCATTGTAGACCAGTTTTTTACTGGCGGGATCGGCGATGTAATATTTTCCATTCTTTACCTTATATAATACAACGAAATGATTTTGGTTCCAGTGCAGGACACAAGGTAAAGGAACTTCATTTCGCAACTGTTCCAATGTTATTTGCACACCCATCGTCCGAAACCCGATCCGTTCAGCAGCATCGCTAATACCCAACATTGATACACCTTCGCGCGTGATAAACGCTCGCTCACGGAGATATTGAATAGAATAGTTCCTTCCATAGTACTTAGCGATCATACGAAGACAAGTAGGGCCACAATCAGATGCATCAAACTGATGATAATGAGGAAATGATCGCCAATTCATAACATATATATTAAATCCTCTACCTCATAAAAATCAGGTAAAACACAGCCATTTATCAGTATTGTTGGAGTACGATGAATATCATATCTTTCTATAAATGATTTATGTTTGATATATTCACTTTCCGAATCACATTCCTGATTATAAGACTTACTATTTATCTCATTATCAATATCCGTTCTATCATTTTTTAAACCAACGATCTAAACTCTGTGAAAATTCAGATTCTCCCTTTCGTTTATACAATGAAATTAGTCCCTTACTATACTTCTCTATTTCTTCCGTTGGAGACAAAAATATGTATTGTAAACAAACATCTTCTTCCAATTGTCCTTCCAAAGCTTTTATTCTACTATGCATATAAGCACAGGGGGTACAAAACAAATTTGTGATTAAAGTAATTACAACCTTTGCCTTTTTATTCCCGACAAAAACAGAAGATACTTCTCTATAGTCCAAGTACTTATTCGACTTATATAATGAATATTTAAACAATTCCTCATCATATTTCAATTCTAAGAACCTCCGGTAAGCCCCTCTCATCTCCTGTCTTTCTTTTCTCTTCAAGGTGTACAAAAACAAAAGTGAAAAAGGAAGGCCATATATTACAAAAGTGATCAACCAAGGCCAGACACCCGTCGGAAAACTCAACTTATTATGAAAAAACACAAGATTATTCAGAAAAATCAACCATAATAAAGCCTGAACTACCAGGCATAATACACACCATTGCTTTAGCTTTACTTTTTGGCACCATATACTCCAAAATGAATAAGGCAAAACAAGTATAGAAACACAGTAAAAGAAAATATAATACTGAGGATAAGAAATCAGTAAAAAGATATTAGACATAAAATAGCCTAATCCAACCAAGCTCCAACTCACTACTCCTAAAAACTTGCCCTCTGGACTGTTTATTACATTATCACAAGAGCCCGATTTTACATAAGTGCAGATTTTATCTACATACGAATGTGATAATCGAAAATCTTTTTGGTATAACAGAAAAGATACATATGCCCCCAGTATATTCAGAAAAACAGAAACTAAAATAACTGGAGAATAAGGAGCCTGCTTTGCTATTAATCCACAAATCCAAAAACCAACAGCAAACAATAACAACGAGAGGCAAGATTTTTTCAGATATTCCGATATCAAATGCCGCATATAGTCCGGTTCTATAGAAGACTTCGTTGTTTCAGCCAACAAAACAACCCCAGACCATTTCTGGAAGAAATCATCCAAAGAAGAAGAACATCTTCTGCCATCTTCCCAATAATAGATAAAAGTGTCAGATATCCGATATACAATAACAAATCCTTCTCCGAACGGAACAATAGCAGGAAGTCGGCATGACATCAAATTCTTCTTTTCATCAGTCATGTCAAACACTAAGTTATCTACATTATACTTTCTCAATAAACTCGAATACCCATATAGAGTATCCATAAAAGGCAATATCCTACAGGCTTTTTTTAACTCTAAAGTATGCTTTACTTTTAACAAAGTAAAATATTTTGACAATAATAGATATGAATCCATAAGCATATTTAGCAATAAATTCAATAATAAATTATCTATATTTTCTCAACATTGCAATCACAACAACAGGGTTATCATCTTCAGAAACAGATTCTAAACATTTCATACCACCTTGTAATTCCACATTCATACCATCAATATATTTACAAATATTTGACGCTGACAATATACTCAAGCAAATCCCATTTTCCAACATTGCTAAAATCTCAATTGGCATAAAATAATTCAAGTCATCTTCAAATCCATTCTCATAAGAGAAAAAAGATATATTCGATGTTTTTTTTATCATAAACTCCTAACTCATGAAATATTTCTCGAAAATAATCA
>NZ_QUDI01000058.1:0-26849 GCF_003477465.1 Parabacteroides sp. AF48-14 | reverse complement strand
ATTCCCTTTCTTCTCTTTAATCTATCTATAAGGGGTATTTCGGGGATAGTTTTTCACGGGGATACACTGAAAGGTAAATATAAAGCAGTGTATGTACTTACTAATGAACGTAATTCTCCGATTGTTTTTTCAATAGTAACCAAATGGAATTAATAATTAAAAAGAAATGAAAATAAGATTAGCAAAAAAGATTCTTTATGTCACTTCCGTATTTGGAAATTGGGATAGTAATTATCAGCCGTACTCTGTTCCACAACAGCAGAAGGCATTGAAAGTATTGAAAATTCCTATGGATATCAGAGAAACGACGTTAGAATACGGAGTATTTGGCAAAATCCCAGTTGAATACAGAAAGTATAATCCAGTGGAGATTGCGCAAATTATGATTTGTAAAAACATGAACCCCGGCTCTGTAAAAGAGTTCCGCAGGTGTATGAAGCTGATTCTGAACAAATAATTCATATCACGAAAGAAATGAAACATCAAAAAATAAAATGCCACGGCCATCAGTGCCCGGACAGGTACAAATGCAAACTATACACCCCCGCCCGTACTCCGGGAGATGATGATGAAGGTGATAACAGTGTAGAATGTGATGTAAAAGAATATTATGCAATTAAAGTACGATAATGAAATTTCAATTTCGATCGGCAAAAGCCGGAAGGAATTACATTGGAAAAACAGGGACATCCTTTGGTCCCTGTTTTTAGAGAAACTGAGCCGGACACACTGGACTGCAGAAACGCTGGCCGAGTACATGAAAGCCGATAAAAGCCGACAAGCGGAGATCAAGGATATCGGCGGATTTGTCGGGGGAACGCTTACAAGCGGACGCCGGAAAAGTGATTCTGTCGCCTCGCGTAGCCTTGTAACGTTAGATATCGACTTTGCGGATGTCTGTTTCTGGGATAATTTTACCCTGTATTATGACAATGCCGCTGCCGTATATTCTACGCACAAGCATTCGCCGGAAAAGCCTCGTCTGCGCCTTATCCTGCCCCTGGACCGGCCGGTTACGCCGGATGAATATGTTCCGATTGCCCGTCGGATAGCGGGGACACTTGGCATTAAGCAGTTTGATGATTCGACCTACGAGCCGGAACGCCTTATGTACTGGCCGTCATCTCCGAAGGATGCTGATTATTATTTTCAGTATCAGGACGGGCCTTGGCTATCTGCTGATGAGATGCTGGCGACCTACCATAACTGGCGGGACGCCGCTGAGTGGCCGGTATCGGATCGCCAGGGCGAGGCTATCCGGCGCGAGATGAAGAAGCAGGCCGACCCGCTGGAGAAAACCGGTATTGTCGGAGCGTTCTGCCGGACATACGGTATTCACAAGGCGATCGAGACATTCCTTTCTGATGTTTATGAAGCGTGTGACGTGGATAACCGGTACACCTACAAGGGCGGGAGCACCGCCGCCGGGCTGATCGTTTACGACGATAAATTCGCATACAGCCACCACGGGACGGATCCCACTGGCGGAATGCTATGTAATGCGTTCGACTTGGTGCGCATACATAAATTTGGTGACCGTGACGAGAATGTTGTCAAAAACGGTACGCGTATAGATCGGTATCCCTCATTTCTTGCAATGGAGAATTTTTGTTCCCGGGATAAAGAAACCCGCCGGACGCTGGCAGCCGAGAAATTGCAAAGCGCGGGAGAGGATTTTGCGGGTATTATAACGGAAGATGGGGACGATAGTTGGCTGGAAGAAATGGACACCGACACAAAGGGCAATTATCCGCCAACACCTAATAACATCGAGTTGATCCTTAAAAATGATCCGAAGTTAAAAGGCTGTTTCGCCTATAACTTATTTGATGATAGAAAGGCGCTTCTAAAATTGCCGCCGTGGAGGGGGACATCGGACAAAGAACCCTTTATCAGGGATGATGACGAGGCGCGTCTTCGAATTTATTTTTCAAAGGAACCCTGGCATATCGAATCCAGGCAGAAGATCGCTGACGGCCTCGAAACGATTTGTAGGGACAACGCTTTTCACCCGGTTAAAGACTATCTGGACGAGCAGATATGGGACGGTACTCCAAGGCTCGATACTATATTCATCGATTACTTGGGCGCTGAAGATACGGACCTTAACCGACGGCTTACAAGGCTGATCTTTACCGCCGCTGTATATCGTGTGTACGAACCAGGTACTAAATTTGACCAGATAGTGGTTCTCGTCGGTACGCAAGGATGTGGTAAGTCTACTATACTCGAAAAGATGGCAGTAAAAAGGTCTTGGTTTAGTAGCTCTATGCCCTCACCGGATAAGCCGGAGGATGCCGCGAAGCATTTGCGTGGAAAATTTATCATAGAGATCGGGGAACTTGTCGGATTCAGGAAAGCCGAGGTCGAAGCAATTAAAAACTTCCTGTCAAAAACGGCAGATGATTTCCACGCGCCATACGGAAAAAACGACGTGCACCGGCCGAGACAGAACGTCTTTTTTGCTACAACGAACGAAAGTCAATTCCTGCGGGACGCTTCCGGAGAAAGGCGTTATTGGCCTATTCAGGTAGCCGTAAATCCCGCAAAATACAATCTGTGGGAAGAACTCACACCGGAGATAGTCGGACAAATATGGGCGGAAGCTGTTATCCATTACAGGAAAAGGATATCGCTAAAACTGTCAGAAGAGCTAACCAAAGCAATGGAATCTGTCCAAGAACAATACAAGGAGGTTGATGAATGGCAGGGAATTATTGAGGTGTATCTGGATTGGAAACTGCCGGCAAATTGGGCCTCGTTAGGCAGGAGCAAAGAAAGAATTATTTCCGATCAGACGACGAAACCTACGCCCCGGGTACAAATGTCCGGGATAGGGTTTGCGTGGCGGAGATACTAAACGAATGCCCTAATTTGGGTATAGGAGCGGTGGCGGACCGGAGAGTAAGCTTTCGTATATCCCGGATAATGGACAATCTTCCGGGGTGGAAAAAAATAGAAGGATCTGTCAGATTTGGAACTTACGGAAAACAAAAAGGCTGGTTCCGTTTAAACGGAGGCGGAACTACCGAAACTATCTTCTAAGCGTTAGTTCCGTTTTTAGTTCCTCTTAATTTATTGATTTTCTTTTTATTATATATAATGGAACTATAGGAACTAAAAAATATCTATTTAGGATAAATATATGATTTACATATAGTAGGTAGGGTAAATAAGGAGGTAAAATAGGTACTATATAAAGGGTTCTTAGAAACAGTCGGTTCCGGTTCCATAGTTCCGGCTTTACGACTTTAAAAATATCAGAGATATATGAAAAATGAATTAATAAATTTCAGAAAATCGATAAGCCGTCGTGGCCATCGCAAAATTGAAGATTTTATCGATTTGGATTGGCGATTGATCGATACTGTGGTTAGCATATTTGAAAAATCGCACTATCCTATCGCGTATCGGGCATTTCGTCGAGAATTAGCAAAAGCGGCAAATATACGTTTAACCGATGCTGGTTGGTACATAACCGATGTATTAGCATTCGATCCGATCATTAACGGGGAGATAGTACACGTATTAGACATAGGATCCAACCGAGTGGGGTACGTAGTATCAATTACAAATGCATTCAAAAAATATTACGATGAACGAAAAATTGATAGAAAAAAAACTCCGTGAGGCGATCCGGAAGATGGGAGGTAAAGCCTGAAGTTTTCCTCTCCGTACGAAACGGGATATC
Organism: Parabacteroides sp. AF48-14; assembly: GCF_003477465.1. Classification (NCBI taxonomy): domain Bacteria; kingdom Pseudomonadati; phylum Bacteroidota; class Bacteroidia; order Bacteroidales; family Tannerellaceae; genus Parabacteroides; species Parabacteroides sp. AF48-14. The sequence continues at coordinate 23,158 of NZ_QUDI01000058.1, read as the reverse complement.
CTGATCGGTTAATCCTGATGCCGGCCGGCCGGATATACTGGGCTGAATTGAAAACAACCGGTAAGAAGCCGACGGCAAAACAGCTTTTACGACAGTCCGAATTGATATCTCTGGGCTTTGTTTCGGAGGTGATCGATTCGGAAGAAACATTAAAAAACTTTTTAACGAAAATAGAAAATGAAAAAGATAGTTTATTGTGAAAAATGTGGAAAAGCACTATACCGTTACCCGTGCAATATCAAAGAGCATGTTTTTTGTAGTAGACAGTGCGCTAAAGGTTATTTGAGTACAAAAATGACCCGCATGAATGAACTTTTTAATCCTGATCGGATGACTCTGGAAGTTAGAACAAAATTACGTAAGGCTCATTTGGGTAAAGGTGAAAGGAAATCATACACTAAAACATACGGAAGGCATACTCATCGGATTATGGCTGAACAATTATTAGGGAGACCTTTGAAAAAAGGAGAGGTCGTACACCATATAGACGGAAATAAAAGAAATAATGATCCATTGAATCTAATGGTGTTTAAATCGCAGACAGCACACGCTTTATGGCATAAAAACGAAGAAACAGATCCATCGAAGAATTATGAATGAAAGCAATTTACACAACTATCAAAAATACTCGGTTGATTACATACTGGATCACCCGTATTGTGCACTTTTTCAAGAGTGCGGACTTGGAAAAACTGTTACAACATTGACAGCTATAAATCGGTTGATGTATGAAGACTTGGAGATAAATAAGGTTCTGGTTATAGCCCCCTTAAGGGTGGCCTCAGCAACCTGGCCACCCGAAGCGCAGAAATGGGAGCATCTTAAGCATCTGAGGATATCCACAATTCTCGGTACAGAGCCTCAACGAAAGGCGGCGTTAAGAGTTGATGCCGATATCTATGTCATTAACAGGGAAAATGTTTGTTGGCTCGTAGCTCAATACCGCGGATCCCTTCCGTTCGACATGTTAGTGATTGATGAATTGTCCAGCTTTAAAAGCCCAAAAGCACAGCGTTTTAAATCGTTGCGTTTAGTACGTCCACAGTTTTCCCGCGTAGTAGGGCTTACAGCTACACCGACGAGTAATGGTTTGTGTGATCTCTGGAGTCAGATTTATCTGTTGGATCAAGGGGAGCGACTGGAAAAAACAATTACCAGGTACCGCGAAAAATACTTCCGTCCGGGCAGGAGCAACGGACAAGTCGTATTTGACTACAAGATACTTGACGGGTCGGAAAAAGCGATATACCAAAAGATATCCGATATCTGTGTTTCCATGAAGGCCGAGGATTATTTGGAGTTGCCCCCGCGAATGGATCACACGGTAGAAGTAACCTTGCCGGAAGCAGTACAAGCGAAATACATAGAATTTGAAAAAGACGAAATTTTGCGGTTAGTGGACCAGGAGGAAGAAAGTGCCATATCAGCAGTAAATGCTGCGGCTTTATCAAACAAGCTGCTACAGTTCAGCAACGGGGCCATATACGACGCGGAGAGAAATGTGCACGAAATACACGACACCAAACTCGAAGCCCTTGAAGAGATTGTTGAAGCGGCCAACGGTGAACCGGTTTTAATTTTTTATTCCTTCCGGCATGACATCGGCCGTATTAAGCGTAAACTAAAAACCTGTAAACCTCGTGAGCTGGCGAATAGCAAAGATATCGACGACTGGAATGCCGGAAAGATACAGGTTTTACTTGCGCATCCCGCGGGGGCTGGCCACGGGTTAAATCTACAAAAGGGGGGAAACATCATCGTGTGGTATGGCCTCACCTGGTCCCTGGAGTTGTATCAACAGGCGTGTGCCAGATTACACCGGCAGGGGCAAACGAAACCTGTGCAGATTTACCACCTGTTGGCTAAAGGCACAATGGATGAGGACGTGATGAAAGCCATATCCGGCAAGGCAGATAAGCAGGAGGCGTTGATGCAGGCGGTAAAAGCGAGAATTAACAAATATAAGGGCGGGAATTAACTAAAAAAAATCTTTCAGAGTAAGGAATAGTTATTTCATTTGAGCCATGAAAAGTAGTGTAGTTCGCGTAAGAGTAAATGAGTATTTGAACTTGAAGCTAAATGAAATAGCTCAGGCGATGAACGTTGATAAGTCAACAGTGATTCGGGCAGCAGTTACAAACTTAATTAATCGTGTCGTAGATGAAGACGGAAATATCAAAATCACAAAAGCAGATACCTAAAAAGAGAACCAATTTTGTAGGGAAGACTGTAAATAACCGCGTTGCCGAACTGTTAGCGCGTTATTATCTTTCCTTACGGGACAAACTGTGTAAGGGAAAACACGGGAATATGTTGGCTATGTCCTATGAGGATATATTCCATAACGCGATCGTCAAGACTATCCAGGACAAGGAAACAACCAAATTGACTACCGACGATGAGATCCTGGCTTTTTTCGAGAAGCGATACCGTAGCATTGAGATGGAGATAGTACGTGATAGCAGATTAATAAACACAACAGATGCCGACGATATACAAGCCAAAGCGCCAGCGGCCGAATGAGGGTAAACGAAAAGAGCGCATGAGTATTTATAACACGGCCCGCTGGCGTGAACTTAGAAGGCTAAAACTGCAGCGGGATCCCCTTTGCGAGAATTGTCTGAGAAAAGACATAGTGAAGCCGGCCGACGATATCCACCACATCGTTTCCTTTATGTCCACAAATGACCTCGTACAAAGAAGATTCCTTGCATTCGACTTTGATAACCTGATGAGCTTGTGCGACGAATGCCATCAGGAGATCCATAACAAACAATCTACAAGCTGTCCAGGTGTTCCCGGAAATCCCGGTTCAGCTCGTAGGTGAGGAAGTAGTAAAAGAACGTTGCCCGCATAGGTTTGGACAGTTCTCTTTTCCCCGACATGATAAGGCTTAAAGAGGAACGATCAATTGCCAGTTGCTTGATTAGGTCGTTTCTCTTTATACCGAACTCATCCATTTTAGACTCAATCCATTCAAGTGTTATATCCTCAACGTTCAGAGAAAAAACAACCGGGATAATTTTCTTATCCGGATATACATCCTTACCTCTTTCGATAAGTTGTTTCTGATTGAGGATATATCCGTTTATCAGTTTTGTTTGCGAAACCTTGACCGTGTCATCGTCCAGTACTTCCAAACTGATCCCCGCCCTTTTGTAATTAGTAATGCTGTCCATACTTGTAAGTATTTTAGATTGAAAGAAAAAGCAAGGGGCGAACCCCTTACTAAATTCTTATTTCTCTCAAATTTGTTAGATCAAAGATTGCGAGTTGATCATTCTCTTTTGCAAACTCTTTTGCTTTGTCGATCTCTGCATTCTTGAAGATCTTTACGCTGTCGAAATAGTAACGATTGCTTTCTGTGTCCAGCCATCCGCCAACCGTTTTGCCATGTTCTAAAGCGTGGTTAATAACTCCGTTTAAACTCTCTTTTCCGAAACTATCCTGTGTCTCTTTGTAAGCGACTGATATTCCGTACTTGACGGGCTTCATTGTTTCAATGTTTAAAGTGAAACCGTCGGGATTGATTAGTGAGTGTTCCCAAACTCTGTCGATTAACTGTTCCATGATGTCAAAGATTTTAAAGCCCCTTGCTTTAACTGTTACAAAGATAATATATTTGTTTGCGTTACGCAAACTTTTATAGAAGATAATTAGTTAATAAAATTAAAAAGTATAAGAGGGGGTAGGGGTACTTTTTTAGAGCCGAAGTCGCTGAAACCACCACCCGCTTAACGTCACACGCACGGCACTTTTGAAATTTTGCCAATTTGTTAAAATGCTATTAGTAAAGTGTGGTACACTTTTGTGGTATATAGGAAAAAGCAGCATATGGCAAAAGGATTAAAATACACGCCTCCCGAATGGCTGGAAGACGAGGCAAAGGACTACATCGCGGAGGTAGTTAAGGACCTCAACCGGAATAATAATTTGAAAAAGGTGGATATAGGGGCTATTCACATGCTTGCTATATCCTATAGTCAGTTTATACAGGCTTCCCGGCAGGTGTCAGAAGAGGGCGCAACAATCAGCAATTATCGGGGGGATCCTATCAAGCATCCGGCCGTTAACATTTCAAAGGATGCTCTGGCGCAGGCTATGAGGATTATCACTGAATACGGGTTGACTTTAAAGAGCCGGGAATCGATGCAGGTTACAAAGTCGGATGATAAAACAAGTTCGCCATTAGGCAAATTTTTCGGGGAGGGAGCGAAGCCATGAAACCTTACTTTCAATATGCAGGTGATGTTGTTGCCGGTCGCATAGTATGCGGTCGGCTGATTACGCTTGCAGTTGAAAGGTTTTATCAATTCCAGGAACGGGACGATATCGTTTTCCGGGAGGACCGAGTGGATTACGTGATCCGTTTCATATCAAAGCTGAAACATTACACCGGTCGCCATGCCGGTAAATCCTTCGATTTGCAGCCCTGGCAGGCTTTTATTGTAGCTTGTATCTACGGGTTCTACTACACGGAAACGGGTGAGCGGGTTGTAAAGTCTGTGTATATCGAGATGGCAAGAAAGCAGGGAAAATCAGCTCTTGCCGCCGCTTTATGCCTGTATCATCTTATCGCCGACGGCGAATCTGGGGCTGAGGTGTATCTGGCGGCAAATAGCAAGGACCAGGTTAAACTATCTTCCTGGCCGCTCTGCTCAAATTTTGCGAAGGGGCTTGATCCCAAAGGCGAATACCTTGACATTTTCCGGGATATGGTCAAGTTCGATGCAACGAAAAGCTGGTTAAAGGTGCTGGCGGCGGATTCTACAAAGCTGGACGGCCCGAACCCTTCCATGTTTCTTCTTGACGAATACCATGCGGCGAAAAGCAGCGGTCTGAAAGACGTCTTACAGTCCGGGCAGGGGATGCGCGACGATCCGATGCAGGTGATTATCACAACAGCGGGATTCGACAAGATGAGTCCCTGCTACCAGATGAGGACTATGTGTGTTGAGATCCTGGAAGGCTTGAAAGAGGATGATAGCATCTTTGCCGCGATCTACGCCCTTGATGAGGCCGACGACTGGAAGGATGAAAGCGCCTGGGCTAAGAGTAATCCGAATCTTGATGTAACGGTGAAGCTGTCATATATCCGTAATCAGGTGAAGAAAGCAACTAATTCCCCGTCGGAGGAAGTTGGTGTAAGGACAAAAAATATAAATGAGTGGTGCGATAGCGCGGAAACGTGGATTCCGGACGACAATATTCTGGCGGTTTCCCGGGATGTAGACCTGTCCATGTTCGGACCTGAAACCGAGTGCTATGTTGGTATTGACTTATCGGCCACATCTGACCTTTCCGCGGTTTCTTACATGATCCCGTATGAGGGTAAGATGTACTTTAAGACGGACTACTATCTTCCACAGGAGGCACTAAAGACAAAGAAAAACAAAGAGCAATACGGCGAGTGGGCGCGGCTGGGTCATTTGAAAGTTACGCCGGGAAACGTGATCGACTATGATTGCATTTTGGAGGACATCTTGAAAATGGATAGTAAGCTATTCATTATGAAAATCGGCTATGATGCTTGGAATGCTACGCAATTTGTGATTAATGCAGAGAACCGGGGGCTACCGATGGAGCCGGTTAGCCAGTCAATAGGAAATTTCAACCGCCCGACGAAGGAGATGGAGCGGTCTATATTAAGTGCTCAGGTAGTGATTGACAATAATCCGATTACGCGATTCTGTTTTAGAAATGTCGTGATGAAGGTGGATTATAACGGTAATACGAAACCAAGCAAACAATTCAACGATAAAAAAATAGACGGTGTAGTCGCTATGATAGAAGCCTACGGGGTTTATCTGCTTTCACCGCATTACGTGGAGGAATGAAAATGAAAATATTTGGATTAGAAATCAGAAAGTCGAAAACGGATAAGGAACCGGTTGAATCCTTTATGAATATCCAGCGTTTCGGCGCGGGAAGAAAAAGCGCGATGAAATTAGCTGCCGTTTATCGGTGTGTAAACGTGATTAGCGAGAGCGTTGCACAACTTCCTATCGACGTTTTCCGGATTGACGCTGAGGGCTATAAGTCTGCATATAGAAAACATCCGGCCTATTCACTGCTACGGGAATACCCGAATCCGGATATGACACGGTTTATCTTTTTAAAGACGTTGGTCAGTTCCGTGCTGCTTGAAGGAAATGGCTACGCTTACATCGACCGTGACGAGTTCGGTAACGCGGCATCAGTACAATACATCCCAGCGAGCTATGTGCAGATCGTTTACATCGATATCGACGGGATGTTACGCCGTCGATATCAGGTAACCGGTTTTCGATATCTCGTGGAACCGGCTAACATGATTCACGTCTTGAATTTTAGCTATGACGGGATAAGAGGGGTCAGCACATTGACACATGCAAGGAATACGGTTGATATTTCTCATAATTCGGAGCAATACGCTTCGGAGTTTTTCGGTAACGGCGGAAACGTTCGTGGGCTGTTAAGCGTAAAAGATGGAAGGTTAAAGCCTGGACAAAAAAGCGATTTAAAAAAGGAGTGGGCGGGCATTGTCACTAATGGTGGTATCGGAGTCCTGGATGGGAATATGGAGTATCAGGCTGTTTCTATCAATCCGGCCGATGCGCAGATGCTGGAGACACGTGAATTTAATGTTGTTGATATCTGCCGTTTTTTCGGAGTTTCCCCGGTTAAAGCCTTTGACCTCTCCAAATCCAGCTATTCTACAGTTGAGGCTACACAGCTCGCGTTCCTAACGGATACCCTTGCACCCTTATTGGAGAATATCGAATTGGAGTTTAAGCGAAAGGTCTTCCGGCCATCAGAGAGAACCTATATCGAAGTGAAGTTTGATACAACCGGATTATTGCGTGCGGATAAGTCGGCGCAGGCGAATTATCTGAAGACTTTACATGGCGTTGGTGGTATTACCCCAAACGAGATCAGAAAGTCCGTAGACCTCCCTAAAATAGCTAACGGAGACAAGGCATTTATCCCTGTCAACATGCAGACATTGGACAATGCGATAATGATGAAGACTACAGAAAAGGAAAAATCTTAAAGGTGTGGTACACTTTTGTGGTATATGTATAAAGGCACAATAGTATGAAGAAGGAAAAAGAAATAAGAGGCGTATCATACAGGGCGACGGTTGATGAAGAATCCAGGCGCGTAGAGGGGTATGCATTACTGTTTAACACAGACAGCCGTCCGATGTGGGGCGGTGATTTGATTGAAAGGATTGCGCCGACGGCATTAGACGGTGTACTCGAGAAAAGCGATGTTCTCTGTCTGATGAATCACGATGAGCGGCGCGGGGTTTTGGCCCGTTACCGGATGGGCGAAGGGTCTTTAAAGTTGGAAATTGATGCGAAAGGATTACGGTATTCCTTCGATGCTCCTAACACTGCACTTGGCGATGAGTTGATCGAATCCTTGAAGCGGGGTGATATCTCAGAGTCCTCATTTGCATTTACAGTCGAGGATGATAATTGGGAGAGAAAGGATGACGGTTCCTATGTTCGAACAATTTTGAAATTTGAACGGCTGTATGATGTTAGCCCGGTGTATTATCCGGCCTATGAGGATACAACGGTGGCCCTGCGGTCTTTAAACGATAAAAAGGAGTCGGAGCAGCGCGAGATTGAAAGGGTTGCAAAGGAGAATAAAGAAGCGGAACAAAGAGAGTTTAACGAATATTTTAATAATCTTAAAAATAGATTTTGATTATGGCAAAGAAGGAAGTTACTACAGTTGAGTTGAAAGATAAACTTGGCTTGTTGAATGAAGAAAGACAGGGTATTTTTGAAACCTTGAAGAAAGAACAGCGCAAAGCGAACGAGAACGAGGAAAAGCGCCTCGGCGAAATTGCTTCTGAAGTAGCAGAGGTTGAGTTTGAAATCAAGTTGGCGGAGGCGCGTAACCGCCAGAAGCCGGTTAAAACAGAGAAAAGAGGTGGAGGTTACTCAATCTTAGGAGCGGTCCGGGAGTTGGTTGCCGGTCGAGGTTATAGTGAAAATTCGGAGGCTCTCAATGAGATTGGTTGCCGCGCTATGCAAAACGCGGGTGTAGAATCTACAGGAGCTTTGTGTATCCCTCTCGAGTTGCGCGCTGATGATCCTACTTATATTCAGGCTACTATTTCCGGCCAGGGTCAGGAAGTCGTTCCCACGGAAACGCTTGATATTTTATCCCCCCTCCGTGATCGTTTGGTCTTGGTTGATGCTGGCGCTCAATTCTTGACGGGATTAAAAGGGAATATTACTATCCCGAAATATTCAGGATCAACAGCAAGCTGGGAAGGTGAAGTATCGAAAGCTAAAGATGGTAAAGGAACATTCTCTAAAATTACAATGTCCCCGAAGCGTATAGCAACGGCATTGTATCTTTCCAAACAGTTCCTTATCCAGGATGGAGCAGGCGCTGAAACAATGCTGCGCACAGACATCGTGAATGCGATTGCGACCAAATTGCAATCCACAATCTTTGGTAAACATGCGCATGTCGACACGATGCCGGATGCTTCTTTACAGGTACACCAGAGTATGAAGCCAGTGGAATTGCAACTTTAGCGAATCTCGTCGAAATGGAGACTGCTGTCGACACAGATAATGCCTTGGAAGGCAATTTGGCATATGTGACGCATACGAAGGGAAAAGGCATTTTAAAGAGTACGTTGAAGGCCGCCAATGTTGCTGAGGGCTTCTTGTATGAAAAAGGTTTCGTTAATGATTACAAGCTGTTGAGTACAGCGGGTATGGCTTCCGGATTGCAGACTGGAGCCGATGAATACGGTATAGTATTCGGTAACTGGGCTGATCTTGTTATCGGTCAGTGGGGTGCATTGGATATTACAGTCGATACTATCACAATGGCCGAAGACGGTCTTGTTAAATTGGTGATCAATGGATTCTTCGATGTTGTGAAGAAACGCGACGAGTCTTTTGCTGTTGGATCTTTAAAATAAGATTGCTATGTACGTTACACTCGAAGAGGCTAAGAGACATCTGCAGGTAGATGAGGACTATAAGGGGGACGACCTGTATATCAACTCCCTTATAGATGCGGCGGAGGTTGTTGTTGCGGATCACATCAAATATGATTCCCTCGCGATCGCTTTTCCTGATGGCTCTGTGCCTCTTCCGGTGAAACATGCAATCCTTTTGATGATAGGGAGCTTGTACGCAAACCGGGAACCGGTAGCTTTCGCGCAGAGCTATGAAGTACCGCTAAGTTACAGGTATCTTTTAGGACCTTATGTAAATTATGGGATATGAGAGCGGGTTTATTAACAGAGACAATTAAGATACAGAAGCCGGTTGCAGTCGAAACTAAGTATTCTGGAAAGGTGACGGAATATAAAGACTTCATTACAACGAAGGCATCAGTTTTGCATTTGTCCGGAAGCCGTAGGGTTTCCGCCGGTGAGATCATAAATGATTACTCTGTCCGGTTTGTTATCCGGTACTACCATAAGGTTACGGCAGATATGATTATCATCCATGCCGGCGTCAAATACCGGATCCATGATATAAACCCGGAGAAGTCGAAGCAAAGTTTAACCATAACGGCGGAGGTTATCAATGAGTAGAGCACAGGTTACATTCGACAGTAAAGAGTTTGACAATATGCAGTCGAACCTTACCGGGCAAGAGATGAAACGGGTTATCCGGCGTACACTTCGAGTTTCAGCAAACATATTGAAGAAAGAAACAGAAAGGTTGTTTTGTAGCGGCGTAAATATCCAGCGAAATAAAATGAGTTATCGTAAGGGTGGCCGTAAAATCACGGTAAGAAAACAACTCGTAAAGATATCGTCGGATAGACAGGAAAAATTGGCTGTCAAAGTGCATATTATGAGTAATTTCAAGGCTAAATTTTTTGAGAAAGGTACGGGGAGAAGGGAAACGAAGGGCAGAATTACTGGTGTAGTATCTTGGGGAAGAAGAGAAATCTTTACGCGTACAGGGAAGGTGTCTAAGAGCTATCTATGGGGTGATCGAAAAATTGTGAAATATCAAGGAGCGAATCGTGGGGCTAACAAAGCTGGATACTACTTTAGGAAGGCACAAGATGCTAAGAAGCATGATATTTTTGGAGATATGGATCAAAGATTAGGGACTGAGATTGTAAAACTGGCAAATAAGAAAAAATGAAAGCACTTGAAGTCGGACGAGTCATAAAACTTCTACTTCTGCAAAATACAGAAGTATCGAAATTAATCGGGAAGAACATTTTTCCGGTTGTGGCTCCAGAGCAAACGGAATATCCTTTTCTGCTATATGAACGTACAAATGTTTCTCCGTCATATACAAAGGATCGAAAGAGCTTTTCGGATTCAGTAAGGGTAATTGTGACAATCGTGTGTGCGGAATATGAACAGTCTGTTGATGTAGTCAGAGCAGTGTTTAAAGCGCTACAAGGTCGCAGGGGGGTATTCGAAGGTATAGATGTTGATGAAATCAGAATGATCAATTCAAATGAGGAATTTCAAGATGATTGCATTATACAGTATATCGAATTTGAGGTAGAGATTATTAACATGTAAAAAGAATAGATATGGCGAAAGTAGTTAAAGGAAAAGACCTTATGGTCTTTCAAAAAAAAGGAGATGATTATTCGGCATTAGCATCGGCCACAAATCATACGCTTAGTATCTCTGCTGCTACGATGGAAGCATCGAGTAAAGACAGTGGAAAGTGGGGAGACAGTGAAGCGGGGCGTATGGAGTGGGAAATGGGCACGGAAAATTTATTTGTCCAGTCCGATTTTGATGTATTATTTGCAGCTATGGTTGCTGGCGAAAAGTTAATAGTTGCGTTTGAAGTCGCATCAAACGCAAATAGCGATACCGGGAAACCGGAAGGAGGCTGGGCCATTGGCTCCGGTGGATATGAAGGACAGGTCTTAATCACTTCGCTTAATGCAAATGCGCCTAATGGGGAGAATGCAACGTATACGGCGACTTTTAAAGGCTGCGGTCCTCTTAGCCTAAGGAAACCGTCTTTGTGAGTTAGCAAGGGGCTTTATGCCCCTTTTTTAGTTGATACGTAACGATTAGAAATTAGATTATATGGAAATTAAAATACGAGGCGTTGACTATACGCTACGGTATACCGCAAGAGGGTTATTTATATACGAGCAAATAGTGGGTGTGCCATTTTCGCCGGATAAGTTATTGAATGAATACACATTAATGTATTCGATGATTTTGGCAAATAATCGCCATTTCTCAATGCTGTTCGATGAGTTTATCGATGTATGTGATGATGAACCTACACTTTTTTCGGATTTTCGAAAATGGCTTGTTAGAGAATTAAAACAGAAATCGCAATTAATGCAGATAGAAGATATTGAAGCTCAAGAAGATGAAGTAAAAAAAAACTGATGATCAGTGATATCTATCGGATTTTGGTGATAGAGTGTGGTTTGAATCCCGAATATTTTTTGGATCGAATGGAACCTTACGAGATTCGAGCGGCTTTAGATGGAGCGAGGTTTAAGAATCGTGAGAGTTGGGAACAAACGCGTTTAATGGCTTATATTTCTGCTCAATCGAATAGCACAAAGCAATTAAAACCGGAAGATATCTTGAAATTTCCTTGGGACGGTGTAAGACCGGATGCTAATATGTTAGTTTCGGATGCCGATATAGAGAGATTGAAAAGAAAAGCAGAAGAATATATTAAATCTAAATAGTATGCCTGCAGATTTAGTAACACGGTTATTATTACAAAATAAAGACTTTGACAGGCGCATAAAAGAGAGCGCTCAACAGGTCCAGAATTTCCATAAACGGATTGATGCTATTGGGGCAAGCGTAAAGACTTTTGTTGGTGGCTTCGCGGGCATGGCAGGGGTCTCGTTTGCTTTTATGGATATTGCACAGAAAAGTATACAGTTTGAAAAATCTTTATCTTCTCTCCGCTCACTCACGGGAGTTTCGGCTAAGGAATTGGAGTTTTTCAAGAACGAAGCTATTAAAATGGGGTCAACATCAACTCAGACAGCAAGTCAGGTTGTAGAAGCCTTTCAGTTGATAGGCTCTCAGAAGCCGGAGCTTTTAAAAAATAAAGCGGCATTAGCAGAAGTTACTAACCAGGCTATTATTTTAGCGGAAGCGGCAGGAATGGAGGTTCCCGAAGCCGCTAAAGCCCTTACAGGCTCCCTTAATCAAATGGGAGAATCTGCCAATAAAGCTGGTGAGTACATTAATATTTTGGCTGCTGCTTCTCAAGCGGGTAGTGCAGATATACCATATTTAACGAAAGCAATTGAGAAGTCAGGAGGAGCAGCCAGTTCGGTAGGGATAAAATACAATGAATTGGTAGCTGCTATTGAGGCTATTGCCCCCAAAGTATCTGAAGCAAGTGAAGCGGGTACGAATCTAAGAAATATATTTTTAATACTTGAATCCAGCGCAGACAAGAATTTGAAGCCTTCTGTTGTAGGATTAAGTACTGCTTTAGAAAATTTAGCTGCTAAAAATTACGATGCTACGCAAATGACTAAAATGTTTGGTCGTGAGAGCGTTACAGCGGCTCTTGCTATTGTAAATGCGAAAGATGAATATAAAAATTATCTGGAGGCTATTACGGGAACCAATACAGCCTTAGAACAGCAGAGAATTAACAATGATAATTTAGCAGGATCGATCAATGCAATTTCGTCGGCATGGGAAGGTTTTGTCTTGACGCTCAATAATAGTAATGGCGCATTAAAAGATACATTTAATTTATTAGCGGGGGGACTAAACACGGTAACGGAACTAATGAAATCTGAAGCTCAAAAACAACAAGAAGCATTGTCGGAAGGTGTAAAAAATGCAAAAAAAGAACTTGACAAAGATATTAAGACTTGGCAAAACTACGGATATTCAAAAAAAGAAGCCATAGAGAAAGTTAGAGCTTCCATAGGTGGTTATTATGAAATGGAAGGGCAGGCTGGTTTAGATGAAGAAAAAAAGAAATTGGAACTTCTGGAAAAGCAATATGATAAGCTAAATAGTGGTATTAAGAAATTGAAATTTAGTCCGGTAAGATCTATATTGAATACAACTCCGTTAGGTGTAACTGCCAGTGCCTTGATTGTACCAAATGAAAAATTGGATAAATATAGTATTGATTTAACCGAAGAACAACGAAAAATAAAGGCACAAATAGAATCGCAGAAGGCTGTTGTTTTTGAAATGCAGAAAAAAAATGAACTGTACAAGCAGTCTGTCCAATTCTTGAACGATGAACTGAAAGCTACTGAAAAAATAGAAAATGCAAGCAGTGCGACATCTGGTGCCAAAACGGTGACAGATGAAATGCGTAAAAAATGGAAAAATGAAGCCGTTACTCAAAAGATTGAGTTCGATATTGATTCCGACTTAAAAGATAAAATTCGGGATATCCCTAATATGGAAAGGGTCAAGATCCCAGCTACATTGGATTTTTATGATCCAGAAGGTTCTCGCTTTGAAGAAGAGATTCCTGATATGACAGGTAGTATCGAAGCCTATCAGAAGCGCTTACAAGCTGTGACTGTGTCTTATAACGAAGCTACTACAGATGAACTCCGAGCGATATATTCAAAACAACGCGCAGATTTGGAAAAACATTTAGAGGAAATGACCGATATGAATCAGGGTATGATTGATATTAGTCAAGAACTTAAAAATTTAGTTCAATCGGGGCTTGTTTCAGGGTTTGAATCACTTGGTGAGGTTTTGGCTTCGGAAGATGCGGGGGAAGCTATGAGGAATATGCTGATTGGATTAATGGATATGCTTAAACAGTTCGGTGCAGCTTTGGTTGCTGCAGGTATGGCTAAAATCGCGTTTGATAAATTATTAATAAATCCATTTGCAGCTATCGCGGCCGGTGGGGCATTGATCGTTGCAACATCGGCGGCAAAAGCAGCATTGAGCAAGTCGACCTCGGCGGGTAACTATGCTGAAGGCGGAATTGTCCCATATTATACTGTTGGAGATAGAATGACAGCTCAAATAAATGGCGGAGAAATGATTTTAACTGCGGATCAGCAGGCTAAACTATTCGAGATGTTGAATGTCGGTAGGGCTTTTGTTGATAATTCAGAACGCGAATTGTCCGGTAGACTTGTAGGCGAGGGTTCTGAATTAGTAGCATTGATCGAGTATACGAACAAAAAAAGGAATAGAGGAAGATGAACGTACAATACTATAATACATTTAAAGGGTTAGATGATGTTTCAAATCGTATAGAGATACTGAATGATAGCAGCACTCGGGCCTATGAAGTGAAAACAACTGTCCCGGCGTTTACTCTTGCTTATCAAGAGTGTAAAAAATTAACGCCCGTTAGGGGGACGCAAGCTACGATCAAATTGATTAGCGAATCAAACTTCCAGTTTACGGACCTCCATACAGACGATATGCAAGGCTACCAGGTTCGATTCTATCGTAATACTGAATTGTATTGGATCGGCTGGTTGGATAGCGAATTGTACAATGAGCAATTATCTTCTTATCCTCCATACCCTGTAGAGTTTTCCGCAGCGGATTTCAATATATGGGAAAGATTGAAATATCGGGATGCTTCGGATAAGATGTATATCGATATTGTTCCGTTTATCATTCATTTGAAGCGTTGTTTTGACAAACTAAATCTGCCTTTTCATAAACTTTATATTGGCAGTACAACTGTTCCGAACGATATTCCTATGTCAGCAACGGAGACTCCTTTGCATGTTCTTTACATGATGTCTCAAAATTTCTATGACGAAGACAAGGAGCCTATGACCTGCAGGGAGGTAGTAGAGGCAATCCTGCAACCATTCGGCCTTATGATGGTGCAGAAAGATGCGAATGTCTACATCTACGATTATAATACTGTAAAACAAGGACTACCGATGAAACGATATGACTTTGACACCTTTTCTTATGAGGCTGATGAGGTGGTAAATTTTAATCATGGCAATCTATTAGAAATTGGTTTCGTGTCAACAGAAGGTGACTATGGTTTTGAAGAAATGGCGAATAATGTTACAATAACAAGCTCCTTATATGCAAACGCGTTACAGCTGGACGCAAAAGTTGATGAAGAATCAGTAACAGATTCGTTTAAGCCGAACGTTGCGCAATTAAGTGCCGGATATTATAAATCATCCGATCAAATAGAGAATTTGCAGTCTGAGGGTGAGGGCTTTTTTGTTATTTTTTATGACCGAAATCTTTCGAGTTATATTGGCGAGACTGATTCAATAGCCGGTTGTTTTGTCGATTACACTCCGGACGTCTCAATGGTAACTCCACAATTTCGCGTCCGGTATCCTAACTATGTGACAAAAGTTGAGCAGCCGGAAGGTAGGCGGAAATCCCCATTTTACGTTAACTTGAAAATAGATGCCTATCCGAGTACAGCGGATCATCCGATATTGCAAGAGAAAAAAGACGGTGTCAATAACAGCGGAGTACTTAAGGCTTTTTGTAATTTGTATTTTGTAGATGAGACAGGCAAAGCAATTGCCTATTATAATAACACGAACGAAGGTGAACACATCTGGGAAACAGCATTGAATGGAACAATCCAGCAGGGAAAATGTGTGTTGTGGTTTAGCACAGATGATACGGATAATTCAATTCTTGATACATGGACAACAAATGCAAATAAAGTCCGGCCTATGGATAAACCGATTAATAACAAGTTGGCACTTGATTCGTCATTGGTAGGTCGGGGCATTTTTATCAGACCCGGTTTGAGCGGTTATTTAGTATTTGAGATAACAAATAAAAATTTAATTCTAAATCCGGTGTCGGACAAACTTGTGGATGTCAGTAAGGTTAAAATGATTTTATACAATAACATTAATGTCGTTATAGTAGATTCAGAAGGGCATGAACCGTCCACCGATGATTATGAATTTAAGAGTTATGTCAACAAAAAAGTAGCCAACGATTTTGACGATGTTACATTGAAATGCATTTCTGCAAATGAAGAAAAAGCTCCAATAGGAAAGGCTAATATCTTAAAGAAAGTCGAAGGCGGATTTGATTTCCAGACCTCTTTTACCCGTGCAGGACAAACCGATATTTTGGAAAGGCTGCTGATGTGTACTATCCATTCTAACTATAGTCAGAAAAACGAACAATTTTCGTCAGTGATCAAAATTACGGATAATCCGGCCTTGTCATACGTGACCTGCAATCCTATTTTGCGGGGGCAGTATCTTGTCACGGGTTGCACACTCGATTTCAATGCGGGAAAGGTTAAAATATCAGCGGTCGGATATTCGGATGATATAGCAAAGTTAAGCAGTATTCCCTACGACTAATTAGTGTGGTACACTTTTGTGGTATATAGATATAATGCATATCTATGGGAATTGGTGTACAACATAAGAATGTAAGAAAAACGGCATTGCCGCGAACCGGACGGACGCTGGACGCTGTCGGCGGAGGAGGATATCCTTCAGCAGGTAGTGTCCCGTCCACCGGCGGATCATCTGTTGTTGAGGGTAACTTTGAAATTATAGAAGGGGAGGGCATATCAGTTGATAAGCAGTCTGCTGGTAGTTTGATATATAAAATATCTCATGGTAATACATCTGAAGGAGAAAGCACGGCTAATGAAGGTACGTTTGTTGTAAAGAACGTGCTTGTTGATACTTTCGGCCATGTTACTGGCGTGGAAAGCGATGATATGGGGATTATCTTCGACGGTAAATATCTTCGCAAAGACAAGCCGGACCAGACGGACTACTTGTTGGGGCTTAACGGTGGTGCTACGTTCGGCAATTATGTCGGAGGCTTTTTAGGATCGGGCGGAATAATCGATGAAAAAGGTTATGCCGAACTTATGGGGCTAACTCTCCGGGAATTTCTCGAAGTGCCGGAGCTGCGGTTCAACCGTATCGACGTGATAAGCGGGGAGACATGGAACGCTATCGCGTTTGGCCTTATCGAGTCTGTGGATGAAGTTAACCGGATCGTAACGTTGAAGCTGGAAGAGGGTGAGTTGTCCGGGATGCATCTTAGCGACTTCTGCCGTGGTATCTTCCATAACCTTACCGACAATGCAACACAACCGGGAAAGGATAGTGCCGGTTTCGATGTGACGGTAGGATTTTCCACATCCTATTTTACACCCGTTGAAATCATAGATAATGCGCATTTCAAGTATGAACTAAAACCTGGTACAACAGTTCACCCATGCGCCTTCATGAAGTTTGCCGTTTACGGTAATCCGACCGACAAGAGCCGGCAAGCATCTGCCTATTCTACACGTACATATCAGCGGTACTTGGTTGGTGTTGACACTTGGGAGATTACGCCTAAGCATGTTTCAATGCAGTTTGGTGACTTATCTAATCTGGTCATTAACGGTCAAACCTTGAAGAAAGGGTCCGTCTATTTGAACAACGTCTATTTTGGTGGAAACGTTTGGAATGTTCCCGGCCTGGATAGCAGCTTTAAAGGGGATGACGCTTATTCCGTTGTGCTCTCTACTTATAGCGCAGTATATAACGTTGCTGACGGTATATACAATCAAGTGGATGTTGTGACCGGCGATGATACCGTCGTTACCGGATCGGAAATCGTGATTGCCTCGGAGTTTAGCGTGTCGACGATAATCCAGGCGACTAAGGGGGCAAACGCGCTTCGATACAGTACTGTGACCGGTGAAGGAAAATATACGGTTACATCAGAAGGGAAGGGATGTACCTACGTCATTACAGACGGCCTCGTTGCAGTGCAGGAGGTGACAGAGGATGCGGCTACGATAAATCTGCATGTCAATTGCGAGGGAATGGCCGTATATGACTTGCTGTTTACGATTGTCCGGGTGAGGGATGGCGAAGACGGTACGGATTACAAATACATCTATACCCGGACCGTATCGGCATCTGCCCCTACAACGCCGGGCACGAAGCAAGAGGATGATTACGTCCCGGCTGGCTGGACGGACGACCCCGTCGGCCCAACCTCGGCTTTGCCTTATGAGTGGGTAAGCAAACGTAATAAGTTTCGCAACGTGTGGGGGGATTTCTCTACCCCGGCATTATGGGCTAAATACAGCTTTGACGGCCGTCCTGGAACCGATGGGGAAGACGGTAGGACGACTTATCAAGTTTATCGCCGTTCCGCCAGCCAGCCGGCCACGCCCTCCGGAACGTGGGTCCCACCGTCCGGTTGGGCACTCGATCCACCTTCCGGCGATGCTCCGCTGTGGATGAGTAAGGCTATATTTAATGGTAATGGTACGTTGTATAGTAGCTGGTCTACTCCGATCAGGATAACCGGCGATACAGGTTCACCGGGTTCCACTGGTCCGGCTGTAATTTTCCGAAAAGAGTATAGCGGCTCTAAGCAATATACGGGAAGTCCGGAACATGTGGAAGTCGTTTATACCGGATCGGGCAGCTCCCGCCAGTATTTTATGACGAAAACGACGGCGGGAACATTTATAGGGCAGTATCCCGGTAATGACACCGCTTATTGGAAGAAATTTCAAGGGCAGTTTGAAAATATAGCAACTGGCTTACTCTTTACTGAAGAGGCTAATATTGCCGGATGGTGGTTTAGTGATAACCGTATTGAGAGCCAAAACAGGAATGTTATCATAGATGGCAATGCGAATACCGATCCACGCATAGCTTTAGGGGCAACCTTCGCTAATAGGCACAATGCACCTTCGCGAATGTATGAAGATGGCTCTGTGTTTTTCAGTAAAGGTACTATTGGCGGATTTAACTTGACCAGCAATGAGTTGAACTCGAATTTTACAGATCAATTAGGGTATAGTAGTAATTTTAGAATAAGGAGTAATTATGATACTGCTATTCAAATAAGTAATTCATATGGAGATTTTGCGGGATTTGGCTTGTCTACAGTTCAGGGAGAAAATAATTCAATGCTGTATTTAAAATCAAGTCGACTCATAACAGGCGTAACTCAAAATCCTCTCTTTTCTCCTTTGCGAGTTGATTTTAACTCAAACTCACCGGACGGGGCTGTAGCGATAAGAGTTGGCAAATCTTCTTATAGTAACGATCCTAAAATCTGGCTGAATTGTACGCATGTTAATGGTTTCGGTAGCAATTTCAGGGTTGAATCTCGCTATCTCGGAGATAGCAACGAAATGGAGAGAACTGTTATTAACGCTAAACTTGCTCCGCGTGATTGGCTTGTAAGTAGAGGTGTAATATCCAATCCTAACTGGAAAACTATCTATGTCGATGAGAATACAGGTATATAGGTTGGGGATAATAAACAATAAAAAAAACAAATATATGGAAGCATTAAATTTAGAGGTTAAGCGCGAAGTAAGGAACGGACGCACACAAGTTGGCGGCATCATCGCTTACTACGAACAGCAAATAGATGTAGAATCGGGGAAGATGGATATTCTGCACGTCTCCTTCTTGAAAAGCGACACAAAGGCTGTCCCGCTTGCAGATGGCACGACGGCCAACGAAGATCAGGAGATTCCGCTACATGTCGACATCGAATATAGCGCTAACACATTTCGGTGCCAGATACTTGAACAGGAAGGTGTTTCTGAGTATTGGGATATTTTTTGGCAGATATTCAACCAGCTAAAAGCTGAATGATATGGAAGGAACGAAAGACATAAAGAACTTTACCAAGTTCCCGTCCTTGTCGGATGATGACTTGTTACTTGGATCGAAAACATCCCTTGGTGGAACAGATGCGTCTATTACCGTTGCTAATTTCAAAAAGCAGGTGGTTCAGGACGTGAAACCGTCAATTGTTAATGGCTATTGGTGGGTAGACAATATCAACACGGGTGTCCTGGCAACCGGGCGTACGCCTAAATTCCGCAAAACATCCGCCGGTCTGGAAATGAAATACGAGGACCAGGATGATACCGCCTACATCCTTCTTATCCCTATGTCGGATTTGGCCTTTACTTTCGACGATCTTTCTCCGGAGCAGGTGGAAGAGTTGAAACTAAAGTTCAGCGATCTGACGGACGCGGATAAAGAAGCTTTACGCGGTAAGGCCTTTACATATGATATGTTCACTCCGGAGCAACTTGCCGATCTGCGGCTGACATGGGATAAGCTGACGCCGGAGCAGAAGAATAGTCTGAAAGGCGATCGGGGGTATAGCGCATTCGAGGTGTGGACACAGCAGGAGGGAAACGTCGGTAAGACTGTTGACGATTATCTGGCTTGGTTACGACAGCCTGCTACCGATGCAGCGAAGCGTGCAGATGAGAAAATGTCTCAAATCTCCGAAAATGTGAACTTGGCGATCGGAGAAACGAACAAGGCTAAGGATGCGGCAAACAGGGCTGCAGAAGCGGCCAATACCGCTGCCGTAAACGTGCAGGACGGAGAAGACGGGAAAACCCCATCTCTCGAAATTGGGACCGTACAGGGCGGTACTGATCCTGCCGCATCCGTAACCCCTGCCGGAACAGATGCAACGGGCAACCCTAAATACAAAATAAACCTGACCCTACCAGCAGGAGCTAACGGTTTGCCTCCGGTACTGGAACAAGGTACGGTTACGACGGGAGAACCGGGCACAGATGCTTTAGCTTCGTTGATTGCAAACGGACAAACAGTAGCAGGTAACCCTAAGTACCTGTTAAACTTAACTCTGCCGCGTGGTCAGCAAGGTTTGCCGGGTACAGGATCGGGAAACGTATCGGCAGACGGTACAGGGCTTCTTATTGGTAAGAAATATTTGTTTGTTCCTTCTGCAAATGGAACTACCACCGGAACATTTGTGGAATACGTAGCACCCACCATCCCGGAACAAGTTCAGCCGGATTGGAACGCAACAGCGGGAAAAGCAGCGATCCTGAATAAGCCTACAATACCAAGCAAGACAAGCCAATTAAGCAATGATAGCAATTTTGCTACAAAGACCGACATTGGAAACCATAACACATCGGCAGTCGCTCATTCTGATATAAGACAAGCTCTTTCGGATGTAGAAGCAATCGCACGCGGAAAGTCTCGCGCAAAAGTATTTGATACGGTCGCGGCTCTTGATGTCTGGCTAGGTGTTTCGGCAAACGTTACCACGCTTCAAGTCGGTGACAACTTTTATATAAAGGCGCTGGATGTGCCTGACTACTGGTGGGACGGTACGGCAAAACAGCCGATTGAGGCCGAAAAAGTCGATCTGACAAACTACGTACAGAAAGAGGCGGGAAAGGGGTTGTTTAGCGGTTCTTACAACGACCTAAGCAACAAACCGACAATACCGACTGTGCCGGGTGTTGCCACTATTTTCGATAACGGATTAATGAGTTATACAGATAAGAGAAATCTGAATGCGGCTGTTGTTCCTGAAAATGTTACGAATGCTACTACACTCACCGGCCTTTCGATCAATAATTATTCGATAAAAGTTACGCTATCATCTGCCAGTGCGTTATCTTTTTCCACTACTCCTAACGAGGGATGGGAATGTATGATTGATATCAAGAATAGTTCATCGTCAAACATCACACAACCGCTCCCGAACGCATCGGGTTGGCAATGTGACAATACGAGCATAACGATCGCAGCAGGTAAGATCGCGTCTATCTCTGTAAGGTACATACATGGTACTTATGTGGTAATCGCTAAGGGGAATTAATTCAAAACGGGAAATAAGTGAGCTATGATATATATAAATAGAAACAACGGATTTTGGAGTCTGAAGAATCCTCTTCCTGACTCCTACAATGTTGGTACAACGATTGCCGACTACGATAAGGGGGCTTATCTTCTCCTTAGTAATGAACAAGAGGTCTTTTATGCTATGCATCCAGAGGCCACACAGTTAGAAGTGTGGAATATGGAACTGGCTTCGACTCCGGAACCGCAGCCGGAACCTCTTCCGGAAGCCGATGCGTTGGAACTTGCCCGGCAAGCTAAGCTACAGGAGATCGTCGAACAGGATGAGTTTAGCAATAAATTCTTTGTCTCCGTCACACAAGGGGGAATAGAGGTTGCCAACCAGGAATTGTGGATTGACAAGGATTTGCGCAACTCCCTATACAGTATCACGCTCCCGGCATTACAGTCGGACGGTGAAACAAAGACAAAGCTCTGGACGACCGGAACGCCGCCGCAGTCAATCGATGTGCCAATCAGTTGGGCAATGAAGTATTTGCCATACTTGGAAATCTATGCTAAACGTACATACGACCTCCGCGCAAGCAACGAGGCCGCTGCTTATGCCGCTACGTCGGAAGCTGAATTGGCTCAAATCGACGTAAAAGCGAATTATCCGCATTTCTTGACATTTGAACTCAATTTAGACCTGGGCGTATGAAACGGCGATTGATAGATGTGGAGCGTAAGCCCGATAAAAACACATTGTTGTTACTTCATTTTGATGATAACTATCACGAGGAAATAGAAAATATTAATGCATCTGTTTATAATGGAAGTAATCTATCCTTCTTGCCAGGTAAATTTGGAAAGTGCTTGAATGATATTAGTAAGAATAATACAGGGGGCGTAGTTTCAGTTGAAAAAACCGTTCTTTTAGATTATAATAATGTCATTTCTTTAGATTTTTGGTATAGTAGGATAAATGGTGCAAGCACTGATGATAATACTTCTGTCAGATTAGGAGGATCATCTATAAGTGGCAGAAATTCACAATTTGCAATCAATATGAATTACCAGGGGTATATTACATTGTTAGTTGATACTGGTAACCTAAGCGGATGGAGAATTATTAACACGGGAATTACTTTCCCATCTGGTGATTTTCATCATTTTTATTTGAACTGGAATAAATCAAATATAAAATTTTTCATTAATGGATTACTTAAGTATGATAGTAATATAACATTAAATAAAAAAGGAGGGAAATATACAAACATTATTTTAAATCAAGGTTCAAAAATAGACGAATTTAGATTGTCTGATATTATTAGATGGGAGCAAAATTTTACACCTCCAACAAAACCGTATTAATTAATAAATCAAACAGATATGACAACAACAATCAAAAAAACAAATCAATCCGATCTGCTGACGCTGTTAGCAATCGTATCCTGCGCTCTCATCATGGCAGCGCAATCAATCAGTGTACCTCATTATATGCCGGCCTCAAAGATCGAAGAAGGTACGGTAGTAGTGCGTAACGATAGTGTGACAACGGTGATCATCCCGGATATAAGGTAATAGTTCAAATCCCAAAAGAAGTGAGTCATGAAGAGACGGGTATTATTAAACAACGAAA
>NZ_QUDI01000057.1:0-31217 GCF_003477465.1 Parabacteroides sp. AF48-14 | reverse complement strand
GTGCTAATGTGTAGTGCACTCGGCACCTCGCGAAGATTAGCACGGTCGTAATGGCGATTTGGACGGTCGTAATTGAAAAGAGGACCGTCTAAAGGGCAAAAAAGCACCTAAATTTCCTTGCGATATTTGGAACGCCGTCCGTTTTATTTTCAAATATTCGATTCTCCGGGAGTTAAGGTTTATCACTTTGCCGGTATTTCCGGTTTTAGGGAAACAAATTGCACGTTTTTCGGGATGACCTCGGCAGCCCGCTTTTTCCAGTGTCAGCCGGAGAGGTTAAAACCAAGAAAAGAGTCAATTCAAAATCGATCAAGATTTCGGACGAAATAGAAAAACGGTAGAAAAGGGGGGTTATTGTATAGTTTATACATATTGATCCAAGAATTATCAGGATAATTTCTTTTCTCTTGAATAATAGTAATCCGAATGTAATCCCGTGTTTCGCACATAATAACATCTTTAAGATTTTTCATGCTGCCATAAATAGGGGGATTCAAGAAATTCAAGTCTTACAATATATAACATTAATATTTTAAAGTCATGAAAGTTACAAAATTGTTGATTGCTGCACTGTTCTGTATTTGTTTTTTTCCAGCAAAGGCACAATGGCGCTTAGGTGCAGAGGCCGGTATCGACCTGTCGAGTGTGAATATCGTAACCAATCATACGCAGATTGGATCTCATGGGGGATTGACGGTGGATTATGCTTTTAAAAACCGGATCAATCTGTCTACCGGAGTCTTTCATACAATGAAAGGTGCAAATACGATTTGTGCAGACAAACTCGGATACGAACTGCTTGCCAGATTAGGATATATAGAAATTCCCTTACAGGTCGGTTATCGAATACCGGTAGCATCCAATATCCATCTGACACCTTCTGTCGGAGCATATTTTGCCTGGGGAGTCAACGGTACGGGTGAGTTTGAAAAAAGCGCCACAGGATATAATCCCAATGAGTCTATGAACGTAACGGAATGGTCTAATCCTTTTGAGTCGCATTACTATTATACTGCTGAATCGGAAAGAAAGCTCGCTTATGCCTTCAACCGCTTCGATAGCGGATTGCGTTTCGGACTGAATGCCGAGATCGGACAAATCAGCCTGTCTTTCAACTATGACTTAGGATTAAAAGACATGTGGAAAGGATTCGAGCAGGCCGGGCTTTATAAACAGTTGAGAAACCGGAACGCAACTTTGGCAATCGGATATAAGTTTCAGCTATAACAACTATTTCCGGAATCGAACATATAGGTACAAAGAGATAATTTGTATATTTGCCCCCCGCAGACTGAAATAATAAACAAATGAAACAGTACAACTTTGACGAGGTCATCGAACGCCGGGGCACTAATTGCATCAAGTTTGATACCTTAAAGGAACGATTCGGCAATGAGAACTTGGTTCCCCTTTGGGTTGCCGATATGGATTTCCGGACACCGGACTTTATAGTCGATGCTATCAGGAAACGTTGCGAACACGAGATCTTCGGATATACATACGGATCGGACTCTTACTATAATAGTATTATCGAATGGGTGCATTATAAACATAACTGGAAAATACAGCGCGAATGGCTCAGCTACATTCCCGGCATTGTAAAGGGAATCGGTTTCGTCCTTCAGTGTTTCACCCAACCCGGCGACAAAGTGATTATCCAGCCACCGGTTTACCATCCGTTCCGTATCGTTCCGGAAAGTATGCACCGCGAAGTGGTGTACAACCCGCTGAAAATGGTGGATGGCGTCTATGAAATGGATTTCGACAACCTGGAATCGGTGATAGACGAGCGGTGTAAAGTCTTGATCCTTTGCAATCCTCATAATCCGGGCGGCATCGTCTGGAAAAAGGATATGCTGATCCGGTTGGCTGAGATCTGCGCCAAGCACCATATTTTGGTTATTTCGGATGAGATCCATGCAGAGATGGCCTATCCGCAATATACGCACCATCCGTTTGCAACGGTTTCCGAAGCGGCAGCCAATTGCAGCATCACCTTTATGGCACCAAGCAAGACTTTCAATATTGCCGGTATCGTAACCTCCTATTCGATCGTTCCCAATGCCGGGATACGGGAGCAGTTCTACTCCTTTATGGAAGCCGGCGAGTTCGGCGACGGAACAATCTTCGCTTATACGGCAACGGAAGCAGCCTATACTTACGGTGCGGAATGGTTACAGCAGATGCGGATGTACATAACGGAAAATGTTCGTTTCGTGGATGATTACCTGAAAGCCAACCTGCCGAAAATAAAAGCATATCCTCCGCAAGCATCTTTCCTTATCTGGCTGGATTGCCGCGACTTGAAACTGAGCCAGCCGGAGCTGGTCAGCCTCTTCGAGGAAAAAGCCGGCCTGTTGCTGAACGACGGAAGTATGTTCGGGCCCGGTGGCGAAGGTTTTATGCGTATGAACATCGGTTGCCCGCGCTCAGTCCTGAAAACGGCTCTGGAAGCGTTGAAGAAAGCAATCGGTAAGAAATAAAGTCCAAATAAGTATATTCCGCAAAGGCTGGTTACTTTTTGAAAGATTAAGTGTTTTTAGTCGGAAATTATGCGTAAATTTGTCATCGTTTTATTTATCACAAAAACAATTTTATAATGAAAATTACAGCAAATAAGTTCGTTGCAGTTACTTACGACCTGAACGTAGGCGAAGGCGAAGAACGCGAATTGATGGAAAGAGCAACAGCCGAAACGCCTTTGAAATTTATCTTCGGCACAGGCGCTATGCTCCCCGCTTTTGAAGACGCTCTGAAAGACCTGGAAGTAGGCAACAAATTTAACTTCTCTATAGCTCCGGCTGATGCATACGGCGAGTATGTGGAGGAACACGTTTTGGACCTGCCGAAGAATATTTTCGAAGTGGACGGCAAGTTCGACTCGGAAATGATCAAAGAAGGCAACACGGTTCCGATGATGGATTCAAACGGTAATCGCATGAACGGTTCTGTTTTAGAAGTGAAAGACGATGTAGTCGTAATGGACTTCAATCATCCGTTGGCAGGCGAAACACTGCATTTCAGCGGTGATGTTATCGACGTACACGAACCGACAGCCGAAGAAATAGCAGCTCTTTCTGCTCCGGCAGGAGGATGCGGTTGCGGATGCGACGATTGCGGAAGCGATTGTGGAGACCACAATCATGATGGTGGATGTGGATGCGGCGGTTGCCACTAATATAAGGTGAATACGTTCGGAAACATATACAGACTGACCTCTTTCGGAGAATCGCACGGTCCCGGAATCGGAGGCGTGATTGACGGATGCCCGGCCGGGATCGAGCTGGACACGGCTTTTATCCAAAGCGAACTGAACCGCCGTAAGCCGGGACAGTCCAAGATCACAACTCCACGTAAGGAAGACGACGAAGTACAGTTTCTTTCCGGCATTTATGAAGGGAAGACGACTGGTACTCCGATCGGCTTTATCATCTGGAACAAGAATCAGCATTCGTCGGACTACGACAATATGAAGAGTGTCTATCGCCCTTCACATGCCGATTATACCTATCAGACAAAATACGGAATCCGTGACCCCCGGGGCGGCGGACGTTCGTCGGCACGCGAGACAATCGCGCGTTGTGTTGCCGGCGCAATCGCCAAGTTAGCGCTCCGCCGGAAAGGGATCAGCATCCAGGCTTATACTTCCCAGGTGGGAAATATCAAGTTGGAAGGTTCTTATGCGGATTATGATCTCAGTAAGGTGGAAGATACGGCCGTACGATGTCCCGATGCGGCAACAGCGGCCGAGATGGAAGCGTTGATAGCAGAAGTCAAATCCAAAGGCGATACGATCGGCGGTGTCATCACGTGTGTAGCCAAAGGGGTTCCCGTAGGGCTGGGCGAACCGGTTTTCGGGAAACTGCATGCAGCGTTAGGACATGCCATGCTGACGATCAATGCCGTAAAAGGTTTTGAGTATGGCGACGGTTTCGATGCTGCCTTATACCGGGGATCGGAACGAAACGACCGTTTCTTTAACGACAACGGGCATATCAACACCCGCACCAACCATTCCGGTGGAATCCAGGGAGGCATCTCGAACGGACAGGATATTTACTTCCGCGTCGCCTTCAAATCGGTTGCCACGATCCTGATGGAACAGGAAACGGTTAATATGGATGGCGAAGATACGATATTAAAGGCTCGTGGCCGCCATGACCCGTGCGTCTTGCCGCGTGCAGTGCCTATCGTCGAATCGATGACGGCGATGACATTACTGGATTATCTGTTGCTACAAAAGACAAGGGAATAATAATGTGGCAATTATTTAATGTGCCAATGTGCAATGATGATACAAACGATTGCTGTTTTCATTGGCACATTGGCATATTTGCACATTGATACATTATTCATGATGGTACGGTTCATTATTTAGGATCGTCATCGCCCGATAAATCTGTTCGACAAAAATCAAACGAATCATCTGGTGGGAAAAGGTCATTTTACTCAATGATATTTTCTCGGCAGATGCTTTGTAAACAGCCTCACTGAAACCATACGGGCCACCGACGACAAAGACCAACCGCTTCGGAACGGTATGCATCTTCTTTTCGAGATATACGGAAAACTGCATAGATGTAAACTCTTTTCCTTTTTCATCCAACAAAACCAAATAATCTCCGGGTTGCAACGCCTTCAGTATCAATTCTCCCTCCTTCTCTTTCTGCTGCGGTTCGGACAGGTTTTTGACGTTCTTGATGTCGGGAATCACTTCCAGTTCAAAGGGGATATAATGGACCAGACGATTCTTATATTCATTGATCGCTTCTACAAAATAGCCGGCATCCGTCTTACCTATCACAATTAGCGCAATTTTCATTCGTTTACATTTTAGAGATTGAAGGCGCTAAATTACAGGAAAAAATACATACCTTTGCATGATAGTACTCATAAAAAGAGGAGATAGCTTATGAAACGATTATTTCTTACGTTGGCATTGGTTCTCTCGGTTCTGAGTGTGATGGCTGCCGATATCGCTCCGATTTCGAATGCTTTCAAGGGAGGCAACGCCTCGTCGCTCAGCGGATCAATGGACAAGGAAGTCGACATGGCCCTACCGGGTTCGTCCAAAAAGTGCAACGCAAACGATGCTGTTTCAATGCTGAATGCCTTCTTCGGAAGTCATAAACCGACAGGATTCACAGTCGTGCATCATGCTGATAAAAAAGAGAATGGTTTCTTTGTCGGCAAACTGCCTACCGCATCTGGTGAATACCGTGTAAACGTGACCTACCGGGCGGAAGGAGACAAAGCGATTATACAATCTGTCAGAATAGAATAATAAAGGATATGAACTTAAAAGAAACAAAAGAACAACTGATTGCGGAACTAATCCGCCTGGCATTTGCAGAAGATATAGGTGATGGCGACCATACAACGCTGTGTTGTATCCCGGCAACGGAAATGGGTAAAAGCCAGCTGATCGTAAAAGAAGACGGCGTACTGGCCGGTGTCGAAATGGCTGAACGCATCTTCCGGGCTTTCGATCCGGACTTGAAGATGACAACGTTTATACAGGACGGGACTGAGGTGAAAAAGGGCGATATTGCTTTCGTCGTAGAAGGAAAAGTGCAGTCTCTCTTGCAGACCGAACGCCTGATGCTGAACGTGATGCAACGCATGAGCGGTATCGCAACGACTACACGCAAATACGTAAAAGCGCTGGAAGGCACAAAAACACGCGTGTTGGATACGCGTAAAACGACTCCGGGTCTGCGCATGATCGAAAAGGAAGCGGTTAAAATCGGCGGCGGTGTTAATCATCGTATCGGTTTGTTCGACATGATTCTGCTGAAAGATAACCATGTGGATTTTGCCGGAGGCATCGAAGCGGCGATCACACGTTGTCATCAATATCTGAAAGAGAAGAACAAGGACCTGAAGATCGAAATCGAAGTCCGTAACTTCGACGAATTGCAGGAAGCCATGCGTGTCGGCGGCATCGACCGCATCATGCTGGACAACTTCAATATCGAGAATACGAAGAAAGCTGTCGAAATGGTTGCCGGTCGTTACGAGCTGGAATCTTCCGGCGGTATCACCTTTGCCACACTTCGCGACTACGCGGAATGCGGTGTGGACTATATTTCGGTCGGAGCACTGACCCACTCCGTCAAGGGACTGGATATGAGCTTCAAGGCTTGCTAAAAAAATAAAAGAGGAGGCGGATGATTAACTTGTCCGCCTTTTTTATATCTTTGGGGCATTATTAATAATCAAAATAATTAACTATGAGCAAAATACCTGCAAAACAAGTTTATTACACTAAAAAGACTTCGTTAAGAAAGAACCGAAGACTATTAAAAGCAATCTATTTAGAAATCAGTAAATATGCCTCGATTTATCAAAGTTAGTCTTTGCCGGCGTTATTTTAGTAAACATCATGAGCCTTGATGTTAATAAATTCTTTATTTTTGTTCTTGGAACTATTGCGGTTACGTTATTGGCTTGTATTAGTTTTATCTTATTTATAAAAGGAAAGGAGTAAATTATGACTTTTATCTATTTATGTAGTACGATTATTATTTTTGGAGGTGCATTCCTTATCTTTTTACTCACTCCGAAAGGGAAAAGATGGCTTAATGGAGATTGATTATCATCACAGCTGTTAAGGGCAAGCAACCTCGCCCTCTACAAGATACGTTTTACGACATCGTCATGTAATTGGTATTGCTGCCCGCTTTCGGGACATACGGCAATACCTTTTTCGTTGAAATCGAGGCGGTGGCCGTATTCGCTTACCCAGCCGATCTGAACGGACGGATTACCGACAACCAAGGCATAAGGGGGAATGTCTTTAGTTACAACAGCCCCTGCGCCGATCATAGCATATTCACCGATAGTATGGCCGCAAACGATAGTTGCATTCGCTCCGACAGTTGCCCCTTTGCCGATATGGGTTTTCTGATATTGGTTCTTGCGAACGACGGCACTACGGGGATTGATCACATTGGTGAATACGCAACTGGGACCTAAAAAGACATCGTCTTCACACGTCACTCCGGTATAAACGGATACGTTATTCTGGACTTTCACATTATTCCCGAGAACCACTTCCGGCGAGATCACTACATTCTGTCCGATGTTACAGTCCTGCCCGATCGTACAACCGGACATGATATGCGAGAAATGCCAGATACGGGTATTATCGCCGATCGTGCATCCGGGGTCGATAACCGCTGTTTCGTGTGCCTGATAAGCTGCCATTTATTTATAGATTAAGAAGATTGTCGGTTTCTTACTCAGATCGGGCACTTTACCGGCCCATTCCTTTACCGGACGCGTGTGGATATATTCATCCTCACAGGTGATGTTCGAAGCAATACAAAGTTTAGTGGACGGGCGACAAGTACGAATCAGCTCTTCCGCCAGTTTGTTGTTGCGGTAAGGCGTTTCGATGAACAACTGCGTCTGGTTCTCCGAATAGATGCGGCCTTCCAGCTTCTTGATCGTGTTCGTCCGCTCCGAAGCGTCGATCGGCAGATAGCCGTGAAAAGCGAAGCTCTGCCCATTAAAGCCGGAGCCCATAACCGACATCAGGATAGAAGACGGCCCTACTAACGGGACCACTTTGTAGCCCTTCCGTTGTGCAATCGCCACGACATCCGCACCCGGATCGGCAACAGCCGGACACCCCGCCTCCGAAATCACGCCGACCGATTCACCTTTTGCCAACGGAACCAGATAACCGGCCACATCTTCGGATGAGGTATGCTTGTTCAATTCGTAAAAAGTCAGGTCGTCTATCACGATAGACGGCTCCGTCTTCTTCAGGAAACGACGTGCCGTACGCACATTCTCCACAATAAAATGGCGGATGGAAAGGATCACTTCGCGGTTGTATTCGGGAAGAACCCGGCGGTGTTCAACGTCGCCAAGCGTAACCGGTATGAGGTAAAGAGATGCTTGCATAGTTCATAAATCGGATATGCCGGACCGATGACCGTTTTTTATTCGATACAAAAATAGTACTTTTGTGCCAAACAAGCAGAATAAGATGGCACTTCCTATAGATTTTATCACACGTACCCGCGCATTACTGGGAAATGAGTTCGACAGGTTAGAGGCTGCGTTAGGGGCCGACGTCCCCGTCAGTATCCGTATAAACGAGAAGAAAGGGACACCTGCTCCCAAAGCAGGTGCGCCGGACAACCGGGTTGCCTGGTGCGAAACGGGCTATTACCTGCCGGAACGGTTGTCGTTCACATTCGACCCGCTGTTCCACGCCGGAGCCTACTACGTGCAGGAAGCCTCCTCCATGTTCCTCGAACAGGCGATACGGAATTATGTAAAAGCGCCGGTCCGGTGCCTCGACCTGTGTGCCGCCCCGGGTGGAAAATCGACACATCTGCTCAGCCTGCTGCCGGAAGGAAGCCTGCTTGTCAGCAACGAAGTGATCCGCAGTCGGAGTAATATTCTGGCTGAAAACATTGCCAAATGGGGAAACCCGAACAGCATTGTCACCAACAACGATCCGGAGGAGATCGGCCGTCTCACACACCTGTTCGACGTGATCGTCACCGACGTGCCCTGCTCTGGCGAGGGCATGTTCCGCAAAGACACCGACAGCACAGGCGAATGGAGCGTGGCCAACGTCGAACTCTGTGCCGGACGCCAACGCCGTATCATCCATGACATCTGGAACGCCTTGAAACCGGGCGGCCTGCTGGTCTACAGCACCTGTACCTACAATACCGAAGAGGACGAGGAAAACATACATTATATCATTGAGGAGTTAGGCGCCGAAGCCCTGTCCATTCCGGTGAAAGAAGAATGGCAAACGACCGGCCCGCTCAAATACGATCACCCGGTCTACCGCTTTTTCCCTCACAAGACTAAAGGCGAAGGCTTCTTCCTGGCCGTCCTCCGGAAAGCCGAAGGGGAAACGGAAGAGATACGGTTCAAAAGTAAAAACAAAAAGGAGAAAGGGAAAGCCGTACCGGCCACGCCCGAAGCTGTCAAATCGTATCTATCGGATGCCGACCTGTTTTCATCCGAATGGAACGGCAATTTCCTCCGGATGCATCCCGAATCCGTCCGGCAGGTTTATCCGCTGCTCCGCGAACACCTGCGCATCCTCTCCGCCGGCATCTGCATCGGCGAAGCCAAAGGAAAAGACTTCATCCCTGCCCAAGAGCTGGCGCTCAGTACCGCTTTGCATCCGGACGCCTTCCCTCCGGTCGAGCTGGACTGGGACAACGCGATCCGGTATCTGAAAAAAGAAGCCCTTCTCCTGCCCGATGATACGGAAAAAGGCTACGTTTTACTTCGCTATAAAGGATTCCCCCTCGGCTTTGCCAAGCATCTCGGCAACCGGGCCAATAACCTTTACCCGCAGGAATGGCGCATCCGCACCAGCTATATACCGGAGAAGGTGACGACGTTGCTATGAAGAATAATTCATTTTTTGGCAGATATGAACGATCTCAACATGCTTGAAATCTATACCGCAGCGGCCACATGCCGACACAAACATTAACACCTTGTATTTGTATATGTCCCTTAACTTTACTTTATTTGCTCTCTCAATTTTCTGAAACAGATTAATAAATTTATGGAGAAAAAACATCAGTACCAAGGATTAACCAAACAAGAAGTAGAAGAAAGCAGGCGCCTTCATGGCGAAAACATCCTTACCCCGCCGGAGAAAGCCTCCTTGTGGAGCCAATTCATCGAAAAGTTTAATGACCCGATTATAAAGATTCTGCTGGTAGCCTGGCTACTGTCGATGATTATAGCAGGCGTTCATTGCTGGGGACCGGAAGCGAAAGGCTTTACGGCATTCCTCGAACCGATCGGTATTTTCTTTGCCATTATGCTGGCGTCTTGCGTCGGTTTCTTTTTTGAAGTGAAGGCGAACAAGGCTTTTGACGTGTTGAATACAGTCAACGACGATATCTTTGTAAAGGTCATTCGCGAAGGGAATATCTGCCAGGTTCCGCGAAAAGAGGTGGTTGTCGGTGATATCGTCGTGTTGGAAACAGGCGAAGAAGTACCCGCCGACGGACACCTGCTGGAAGCGATCTCCCTGCAAATTAACGAATCGACACTGACCGGCGAACCGGTTATCAGCAAGACGACAAACGAAGCGGACTTCGACGAAGAGGCGACCTATCCTTCCAATGTAGTGATGCGCGGAACAACTGTCGTAGACGGGCACGGCGTAATGGAAGTTGAAAAAGTAGGCGATGAAACCGGATACGGAAAAGTATATGAAGCTCGCAGATAGAAAACAATATCGACACGCCGTTGCAGATCCAGCTGGCCGGACTGGCGAAAGTGATCAGCAAAGCGGGTTATACGATTGCGGCCATCACATTTATAGCGCTGCTGACAAAGCTGTTGCTGGCTTCATCCGGAATGCCGGTCATGGACCTGATTGCCCATATCCTGAATATATTCATGGTTGCAGTTACGTTGATCGTCGTATCCGTGCCGGAAGGACTGCCGATGAGTGTGACGCTCAGCCTGGCGCTCAGCATGAACCGTATGCTGAAAACGAACAACCTGGTCCGCAAGATGCATGCTTGCGAAACAATGGGGGCAACGACCGTTATCTGTACGGATAAGACAGGAACGCTTACCCAGAACCAGATGCAGGTCTACCAGACGAATTTCTATAACCTGAAAGACCAGAAGTTAGGGGACGACGAGCTGAGTAATCTGATTAAGGAAGGCATATCGGTCAACTCGACCGCTTACCTCGACTTCTCGGACGAGAAAATAAAGACATTGGGGAATCCGACCGAAGCAGCCCTGCTGTTATGGCTGAACGGCCAGCACCAGAATTACCTGGAAATAAGGGAAAACGCACGGGTGCTGGACCAGTTGACCTTCTCCACCGAACGGAAATATATGGCGACAGTCGTACAATCTCCTTTATTGGGCAAGCGGGTGTTGTATGTCAAAGGCGCACCGGAAATTGTGCTGGCTAACAGTAACCGGGTAGCGATCGACGGAACCTATAAAACAGTCGAGGCTTGCCGGGCCGGTATCGAACAGCAATTGCTGGACTACCAGAACCAGGCGATGCGTACGTTGGGATTTGCCTACCAGATACTTGAGGACGGACAGGATGCGGCGTTCTTCGCCAACGGCCGGTTGCATAACACAGACCTCACCTATTTGGGAATCGTCGCCATCTCCGACCCCGTGCGTGCAGATGTGCCGGCAGCCGTACAAAGCTGTCTGGATGCAGGCATCGACATTAAGATCGTGACCGGCGACACACCGGGAACGGCTAAAGAGATCGGACGCCAGATCGGTATCTGGAAGCCCGAAGATACGGAACGTAACTGGATCACCGGACCAGGCTTCGAAGCCTTGACGGATGAGGAGGCATTGAATCGGGTACTCGACCTGAAAATCATGTGCCGCGCCCGCCCCACCGACAAACAGCGCCTCGTGCAGTTGCTGCAACAGAAAGGGGCCGTAGTCGCCGTAACGGGTGACGGGACCAACGACGCGCCTGCCCTGAAAGCGGCACAAGTGGGCTTGTCTATGGGAGACGGGACATCTGTCGCAAAAGAGGCAAGCGATATCACCATCCTGGATAATTCGTTCAGCAGCATTACCCGTGCGGTGATGTGGGGACGTTCTTTATACCGGAATATCCAGAAGTTCCTGTTGTTCCAGCTGACCATCAATGTGGCAGCTTGTCTGATCGTACTGTTGGGCTCGTTACTCGGAACCGAATCGCCGCTTACCATCACGCAGATGCTTTGGGTGAACCTGATCATGGATACATTCGCGGCCGGTGCATTGGCATCGTTACCGCCTAACGAACGGGTCATGAAAGACAAACCTCGTCGGAGCGGAAAGAATGGAGACTTTATCATCACCCGCCCGATGGCCTACAATATATTCGGAGTCGGACTGGCATTCGTCATTGTACTGATGGGGATTCTGCTTCACTTCCACGCACAGGACGGACTGACACCACACGACCTGTCCTGGTTCTTCAGCTTCTTCGTGATGCTCCAATTCTGGAATATGTTCAACGCAAAAGCATTTATGGAAGGCCGTTCGGCATTTGCCAACCTGAAAGAGAGCAAGAGCTTCCTGCTGGTCGCACTGCTCATCATCATCGGACAATACCTGATTGTTACTTTCGGAGGCGAAATGTTCAGCGTTATCCCGTTGTCCTTAAAAGACTGGGGAATCATCATCGGTTCAACTTCACTGGTTCTTTGGATCGGAGAGATCGGGAGATGGATAGGAAGGTTAAAGAAAAGATAAACGAAATATTCGGATGAAGGATATAAATCGTTGCAAATAACTTGGTCACATAAAGGATTATCTTTACTTTTGCTTGGACAGAAAAATTAAGAACAAAAAATATGAAGATAACAATAGACAACGGGAAAGAAACAGTCATCAGTCTTTCCGGCGAATTGGATACATTGACCTCCGTCGATCTTGAAAAAGAGATCGCGCCTATCCTGCACGGAGAGGCAGAGGCAGTCGTTCTGAACGGGGCGGAACTGACCTACATCAGTAGTGCCGGCCTTCGCCTGCTCCTCACGCTGCAAAAAGGGATGAAAGCCAAAGGGGGAACTTTCCGGTTAAAGAATATCCAGAAAGACATCATGGATATACTGAACATCACCGGGTTCTCGTCCATTCTCACGATCGAATAACAAGCGTCCCTATCCCGGCAGATGACAAACACGCTAATTATAAAAAACGAACTGGAGCAGTTAACCCGTCTATACGCGTTTCTGGACCGGCAAGCTGTTGCTTACGGACTGGAAGAACTACAATTGATGCAGGTCAAGCTGGCACTTGAAGAAGCTGTGACGAACGTCATCCTGTACGCCTATCCGGATAAGAAGGATCAGGATATCCGCATCGATATGAGCTACGAAAACAAACGGCTGACAATCGTCATAACAGATACCGGCACGGATTTCAATCCGCTGGAAAGACAGGAACCGGATCTGACACTTTCGCTGGAAGAGCGCCCGATAGGCGGACTCGGAATCTATCTTGTCAAACAACTGATGACGGAAGTCACCTACAGTCGTTCAGCAGGAAAGAATATACTTACAATGACAAAAGACATGCATTGATATGGCAGATTTCGACATTAAAGAAATAGCATCACTCAAAGTAAGGCTGCAAATTGTAGAGAAGCTTGTATTAGTCGACTGGATATTGATTATCCTGTCAATGTATTACGACTGGGGAGGATGGATCGCCACCTTGATCGTTGCCCAATTCATCCTGTATATCTACAAGGGGAAACTGCGCAAACAGCTGAAACAAAAAGAGTATCTCGCCAAAGTCGTGGAAGAACGGACAATCGAGCTCCGCATCCAGCGCGACCAGGTGCTGAACGAATCCAAAAAACTGTCCGATGCCCTCGATGCCTTAGCTAAGGCGCAAGACGAGCTGGTCCGCAAAGAAAAACTGGCGACGGTCGGACAATTGACGAAAGGTCTGGTTGACCGTATCCTGAACCCGATCAACTACATCAATAACTTTGCCGGACTTTCCGCCGGTATGATCAAGGATCTGAAGTCGAATATCACAAACGAACGGGAAACCATGTCTAAAGAGAATTATGACGACACGATCGAGATTCTTGACATGATCAACAGTAACCTCCAGAAGATAAACGAACATGGTTGCAACACGGTCCGGATCGTCAAGGCGATGGAAGAACTGCTGAAAGACCGGCATGGCGACGTCACTTCCACCGACATCGGAAACCTCTGCAAGGTAAATGTAGATGTGATCAACAAGTTATTCAAGGAAGACATTGAAAAGAATAAGATAGAGATCGAGCTTCTGTGTCCGGAAGAACCGGCGATGGCGGAGATCAACATCGAACAGATGAACAAGGTAATGCTCAGCCTGCTCAAAAACAGCGTATATGCATTGCTGAAGAAGTTGCAGAAGCAGGAATTCTCTCCGCTCATCACCATCCAGGTGGAAAAACGGCTGAACGGAACGGTTTTCCTCTCTATCCGCGATAACGGTATCGGTATCGAAGACAGCATCAAAGCCCGGATATTCGAACCGTTCTTTACCACGAAGCCCACCGCCGAAGCGGCCGGTGTCGGCTTATACCTCTGTCGGGAAGTGATCCTGAACCATCAGGGCTCTATCATTGTAAAGAGCGAGAAGGATAACTTTACCGAATTTATGATTACGATTCCTATCTACCAAAAGAGCAACGACAATGGATGATAACAGTAGAAATGAGTTAGAACGTCTGAGAAAACAGATCAGCCAGCAGGAAAAGATGGCATCACTCGGACTGTTGAGCGCCGGTATCGCACACGAGATACAGAACCCGCTTAACTTTGTGATCAATTTCAGCAAACTATCGCGCAAGTTGTTGGAAGATATGGAAGATGTTCTGGATGAACTGGAGAGCAAACTGCCGGAAGATGCGGACGATGAAATCCGGGAAATCATGGACGACCTGAAAGAGAATATGGTCAAGATCGAGGATAACGGGAACCGGGCTTCAAGCATTGTCCGGGGTATCCTGCTCTATTCACGCGGAAAAGACGATGAATATATCCCGACCAATCTCTGCCAGTTGACAAAAGAATATGTCTGGCTATCCTACCATGCTGTGCGTGCCAACAACAAGAGTTTCAATGTTGCCATCAAAGAGGAATATGACGAGACACTTCCGCCGGTCAAAGTGATCCCGCAAGATTTCAGTCGCGCGGTCCTCAACCTGATGAACAATGCCTGCTATGCTGTGTTCAGCAAATCAAAAGGCGTCACGGAAAACCCTTACAACCCGACAATTCAGGTCAGCCTGAAGAAAGACGGAGACCAGGTACGCCTCGTGATCGAAGACAACGGGTCCGGCATTACCAAAGAGGTAAAGGAGAAGCTCTACACCCCGTTCTTCACGACCAAACCGGTAGGCGAAGGAACCGGACTCGGCCTCTCCATCACCAAATCAATCATCGAACAAAAACACAACGGAACAATCGAGATGGAATCCGAACCGGACAAGTTCACCCGTTTCACCATCACGATTCCGATTCAATAATCAGAGAAACAATGCTGCTATGGCTATAAAAATATTAAGTGTAGACGACGAACTGGACCTGGAAATACTGCTTACCCAATATTTCCGTCGCAAGATAAAGAAGGGCGAATATGAATTCCACTTCGCCCACAACGGACTGGAAGCACTCCAGATGCTGCTTGCCACGCCGGACTTCGATGTGATCCTGAGTGACATCAATATGCCGGAGATGGACGGACTGACGTTGCTCACGAAGATCAACGAGATGCGTAACCCGGCCCTCAAATGTATTATGGTATCGGCTTACGGCGATATGGAAAACATCCGTAGCGCGATGAACCAGGGAGCGTTCGACTTCACTACGAAGCCGATCAATCTGGAAGACCTCGAACGGACGATCGAAAAGGCGGCCGAACAGATCGCTTTCATCAAACAGGCGCAAAAGGAACACACGCAGTTGGAATCCATCCAGAACGACCTACATGTCGCCCAAGAGATCCAGCAGACAATCCTGCCTAAGACATTCCCTCCGTTCCCGGAGCTGAAATCATTCGACCTGTATGCCTATATGAATGCGGCCAAATATGTGGGAGGCGATTTCTACGACTTCTTCCGCATCGGGCAGGACCGTTTGGGCTTTGTCATTGCCGACGTATCGGGTAAAGGCGTTCCGGCAGCTATCTTCATGGCGATCAGCCGGACGGTTATACGTGCCATCGCTCTCACCGAAAATTCAGCTTCGATGTGTATGCAGCGCTCCAACGCCATACTCTGCCAGGAAAGTGTGAACGATATGTTTGTCACCGTTTTTTACGGTATCCTGAATATCCGGACAGGTGTTGTCACCTATTGCAATGCCGGGCATAATCCACCTGTTCTGATGAAAAAAGACGGTTCCGTGTCCAAAGTCCCGACAACTAACGATCTGGTATTGGGTGCTATCGGAGATGTCAGCTATCATGAGAAGGAATTACGGCTGTCTCCGGGCGATAACCTGTTCCTCTATACCGACGGGGTGACAGAAGCCATGAACACGAAGCACGAACAGTACAGCGAACAACGACTACTCGAAAACTGCCGCTCATTGGCGGGGAAAGACCCGAAAGAGGTTGTAGAAAAAATAACCGAAACAGTTGGCGAATTTGTTGTTGGCGCGATCCAATCGGACGATATCACATTGCTTTCGATCGCCTACAAGGGATAAGAAAGTTAATGCTAAAAGCAAAATAGCCGGCTCTCAAAAGAAAGCCGGGCTATTTTTATTATCTAATGTATAGGAATTCTTATTTCAGCAACGCATCACGGATACCCATAATCTCTGCATTTGCAGCTCTGGCTTCCTGAATAGAGTTAACCTTTTCTTTCAACGGAGAGATTGTTTCGCCCAACTGTTTCAGATCAGGATAATAAGCGGCCAAATCAGCAACCACTTCTTCCAGCATGCTGACACGTTTTTCCATATTTGCGGAAAGACCTGCAGAAGTAGCATCACCCTGTACAACCAATGTCGGGTTAGCGATCAGGCAAGCATATTCGGCAGAAGCAGCGCCCAACATTTCAACTTCGGCATCTATCTTGTTTTCAGCAGCCATCTTGTCGATGATCTGGTTTTCCTGTTCTTTCAGGAAAGACTGCATTTGTTCTTTAGTAGCATCTTTCGGAGCCTGTTCTTTCAGGATATCCAATACGAAAGACACATTCAAGTCTGTAGCCAGCTTGGCAATCACGGCTTCTACCTCAGCAGTCGGCTGACCAACAGCTTTCAATACGTTATAATCAGCCATGTACATACCCAATGCACGGGCTTTCTGTGTCGGAGTGCTCAATTCGGCAGCCTTGCTAACCGGCACCATGTATTTAACATCACCAACATTTACTTTTACTTCACCTGTAGAAAGGCGATAAGGAATTTCCGAATCCGGCATGTCCTTCAACAATTGAATTGTCTCCTGTTTCAACTCTTCAGTCAACAGGTCTTTCGGAGCCTTACCTGCTATAACAGCAGCTTCTTCAGTCTTTTCGGCTTCCTCGTTTGTTTTTTTGGCTCCGTTGCAGGAAGTCATTCCAAACACTAATGCTGCTACGGCGAGCATGCTTAATACACTCTTTTTCATATTGTATAATTTAATAATTTATTACTCTCGAACCTCAAAATTCGTCCCGTTTCAGGAAACGTCCCGGAAACTCTGCGAATATAGCGATAATCGCCAATAATGCAAAGAAACCTATAACCAATAAATTAAATTTATAAGTAGAAATATGATATCCGGCCCAATTTTTCTCATGACTGTAGAAGGCGGCACGTCCCCAGGCGTTATCCGGCTCCACATAAACCGTCCCGATCAGCGGGTAGATACGGTGATTCGTTTCCTTATACATATGGCGGCTTCCGGTACCCATTACCAGGTCTTCGATTGCCGTATTATGATGGGCTTTCTTCAACTCCGTCAACCATTCGGCTCCGTTTTCCCGGCTCCGTTCCTGCTGTACCTGATCGAGGTAAGCCGTAAAATTATGCGCCCGCTCATGCAGGGCAGCATCAACTTTATCCAGGTAAGAGAGATAATCCTCATTCGCGGCACGGGGAGCGATACGGGCGGCACGGCTTAATACGACGAGTTCATTCTCTACGGTTTTCCGCTTATCCGGATCATCCTTCCCGGCAAGCTGTTCAGCCAGGCTGCGTACTTCCGGGGAATGCACGTTCTCATAATACTGGGCCAGGTATTTTTCCTTTTCGATCGGGAAGTACGGGCGGTTGTAAGCATTATCCCGGAACTGCTCGACCATCAAAGCCTCGAAGGCCCAACGGGAAGGGATCACCTCTCCGATCAGCGGCACGATATTCTCATCCGAGGCGCGGGTGTTCAGGTCGTCAAACTTGATAACCAAACCGCAAAGCAGAATCTGCGGGATCAGCAGAAGCGGGATCGTAATATAAATGGCGACCACCGAACTCATTGTCTGAGACAGGATCAACCCCGTCAGGTTTGCCAGGAAAGAGGTTGCCCACAAAATAGTCCACCACGTCAGGAACATTTCGCCTCCCACTCCGATAATCGCATTCCCCACCAAGATAAACAATAAGGATTGCAGTCCGGAAACGGTCAGCAGATAAACCATCTTGGATGTCAGATAACTGCTCCGGCTCAACCGGAGGAAATGTTCCCGCTTCAGGATCGTCCGGTCTTTTATGATCTCCTCGGCACTGATACTAAGCCCCATAAAAGTGACAACGATCACCGACATAAAGATATAGGAAACAAAATTCTTATTGGCAAGCAACGTATATTCATCCCCGTCCATATAGCGGGTCAGCAGTGCGACGATCAAGGCCAGCAGAGGGGCTTCCAACAGTGTGATAGCTAAATAGGGTTTGTTCGTCAGCTTCGTACGGATATTCCGTTCCAGAAAGATCAGAAACTGTTTGCACTAGGAAGGCTTCTTTTGCTGGTTTTCCGGCAAAGCCTCTTCCTTGACAGCCGGAAAGACGGGACGGGAATTCAGATATTCCTCGTGCCATTCCTCCGGCGTGAATTTCCGGATATTCGTCTGGTTACCCGAATCGTCGATCTTCTTGGAGTCGATGATATTCAGGATCAGTTCGGGATTGACATTTCCGCAGGCACTGCATACGCTGATATCGGGATCGGTATATTTGGCCGCCTGCTTGAAATAGGTAATGGCTTCGATCGGGTTCCCGTCATAAATCGGATAACCGCCTCTGTCCAACAGCCATAGCCGGTCGAACAATTTATATATTTCAGATGAAGGTTGATGGATATTCACGACCACCAACTTTCCCCGGTGTGTCTGCTCTTTCAGCAACATAATGACTTTCTCAGAATCGGATGACGACAGTCCCGAAGTCGGCTCATCGAGGTACAGGATGGCCGGTTCGCGTATCAGCTCGAGCGCGATGTTCAGGCGTTTCCGCTGCCCACCGCTGATCGTCTTACGGATCGGGGAACCCACTTCCAGGTCTTTTATTTCTTCCAGGTCCAACTCCTTCAACACCTTCTCCACGTGCTCCCCGATCTCTTTGTCCGA
The DNA here is from genome assembly GCF_003477465.1 of Parabacteroides sp. AF48-14. Taxonomy (NCBI): domain Bacteria; kingdom Pseudomonadati; phylum Bacteroidota; class Bacteroidia; order Bacteroidales; family Tannerellaceae; genus Parabacteroides; species Parabacteroides sp. AF48-14. Next base: position 12,166 of record NZ_QUDI01000057.1, on the reverse strand, counting down.
TAAACGGGCAAAACAGAGTCGGGCCGTGTACAAGAGATTCTGGTAGACGGTCAGCTCCTCGATCAACAAATCGTCCTGCGGCACGAAACCGATCAACTGACGCGCTTCCGGCGAATCGAGCGGATGGCCGTTCACGGTAATCGTTCCCTGATCGGGACGGATATTCCCGTTCATAATACCCAAGAGCGTAGACTTACCGACACCGCTACCTCCCATAATGGCGACAAGTTGTCCGGATTCAAGGTTGAAAGAGAAATTATGCAATCCGTTATGGCTATTCTTAAAAGTAAAATCAATATCACGTCCGGCCAGACGGATTACCTCCTTACGCTCGTTCTTATTGAAAACGGTCAGCAGGTCACTGTAGTAGACAGGCAGGAACAGCGGTCCTTTCAACACACTGCTGTGCTGCCAGGCGTAGAACATATCCGGCGAAAGCGGAATATCGTTCATGAACACCTGCCCGCTTCCGTGATAAGTAAAAATCTGCTTGTCAAAGCGGCGGATAAAGAAGACACGGATAAAACCTTCCATGCCTTTCCGCACGATATGGTTACCGGTCGCCTCCTCTTCCCCGCTGATGGTCAGCAAAGACGAAGAAGGTTTGCCCGTAATAAAAGCGAGCGAGTCGTCGAACTCCTTCTGCGGAATCGCAAAAATATCGGCAACCAAGCGGAACAGCTCCAAGTGATTCTCCGCCTCTTCGCTATTCGTATAGGCAAACTCCACAAAACGGATCAGCAGAAGCAACTGCTCTTCCGCACGCAATTTCACTTTCATCTGCTCGCAGATATTACGGACAATCTGCTCCTTGTCAAGCACAAAGAGCGAATCGTCGTACATCTCGCGCAACGCATTATAAAGTTCGATATATTCTTTATGGGAACGTACTCCGAAGTGACTGGACAGATACGAATGAACGGCACGACTTGCCTGCTCCCTTTCAATCCGCACGGAGGAAGCAAAAATAGCAAATAGATTTAATAAGCCGTTTAATATGGTCTCATTCATTTATTTCGTCAGTGTAAGATGAATTCGAAGCAAAGATAAGTAGAAAATTTGAATGGTAGAGCAGAACGGCGCAAGACAGTTGTGAATAAATGGTTTAAGGCAAAAAGGGGAATAGAGAGCGAAGCCAACGGAAACCACATAAAAAGCCAAATGAAACCGGAGTTATGTTACCATCCCGTTACTTTTATCCCGGTGAGGTGGATGATAGACAATATACTGATAAACAAGGGAAGAATGGAATTTACGCTTGCAAATGCAGGCGTTTTTTTTTGAAACGATGAAATATCTCATGAAAAAAGAGGTTTGCCCGGTTTGATTGCGCTAATTGGCTGCGTTTTGCATATCTTCTTACAGCTCTACAATGAATAATTTTGTTCACTAAAAATTAGTAGAGTTATGAGGTCAACTTTTAAGGGTGCAAATGTATGGATGACGGCAGCGGAAATCGCCGACCTGTTCAATGTGGGAGGCGCACAAGTGAACAACGCCATCAAAAAGATACATCTACTGAAAAAGCATTGTATGATTCAAAAGGCGAGATATAGTATCCATTATTCCGCCTTTTGATAAGGATTTTCTATATATTAATAATATCTTTGTATTATGAGAAAAGTATTTTATTTAGTCTTATCACTTGTAATTGCAAGTTGCACCTCTAATAAGGAACTGCAAGAGAAACTGGCATTTATTGATGTCACCAAAGAATATCCCGAAAAGAAAATTGAGCTCACCGATATTGCGGATGTCTCTTATCTGTACCTCAATTCAAAAAATGATGATTATCTCTATAAAGGTAGCATTGATTATGTAACCGAAAACAATATTATTGTTATAGACCGCTCTCAGAACAGCGTGCTGTTTTTCTCAAAAGAGGGAAATCCCAAATCACATTTTAACCGTAGGGGACAAGGATCGGAAGAATACAGAGATGCATATTCGCTAATGTATGACGAAGCAAATGATGAAGTGTTTGTTTCGCCCGACTTTAGCGATCATATTATGGTCTATTCATCATTGGGTGAATTCAAAAGGAAAATAAATTTACCTCAGACGAATGTTAACGGACAAATGGCTTTGTTTGACGATGTGTCCATATTGGTGTATGATAACACGAAATTGTGGAAATCTATCATACAAAGCAATGCCCCAGATATAGTACAAACCATTGATTCAGCTTTCTTTCTTATTTCCAAATTGGATGGTACAGTGCTGGATTATATCTCACTACCAAACAAAAATATAGATCTGAGTTATACCGATTTGAACAGTGTATTTACTAGTCAGGTGAGTTACGGACGTGTGAGAAAGTCGGGGGACGGATTACTTTTATACAATCCTGAATCCGACACCGTTTTTCATTACAGCAAAGAAAAGCATTTAACTCCATATATGTACAAAAAACCAATATTGAGCAGTCAAACCCCAATGACGGTTATGGATATCTGTATGGATGCGGGAAAATATCAGTTTATGGCGGTTTACCCTTATCGGGAAACAGGGAAATCTCCGACACCAAAGTATTATATGCGCAACAAAGCAACAGGAGAACTGTTTCGCCAAAAAATAACTCTTTCCGATTTTAAAGGAAAAGAGTTGTATATCAATCCCCGGCTTTTAAATTATTATGAACATGCATACCACTTTGAACTGGATTTTGCTGAACTCGAAGAAGCATATTACAAAAACAAGCTCAGTGGTAAACTCAAAGAACTGGTTGCTTCACTTCTTGAAGATGAGGAAAGTAATAATGTTTTTGTGTTTGCGGATTTTTATTGATAAAAACACACCTTTTGGGGTTGTTTTCAATATTGGGTGAATTATAAAAAGAGTTCCAAAGATTTCCCATATCGTGCGGGAAGTGTACTAAATGAGGCAATATGGCGTGTTGTCCTACTTTAACAGTGTTTCCGTCTTGCTATCAGTCAGAAGAGTTCCTTGCCATATATTCTGTTGTTTGAGGATTAAATAGTTGTCTGAATAATCTCTATTAGGTATTGCGGATTTACTTCGCTGAAGCAATAAGAGATAAACTACTGTCTTGCCGTATCGTTGCATAAGGCTGTTATCTGCTGTCATAATTGTATTATTAAAGGGTGAGTAACCAAATGATTAAACCGAAAAAAGCAACCACCGAAGCCAAAACGATGATGCAAAGCGCAGAATATCAAAGAAGTTACATTGTCGCTAAATCATTACCAACAATAATTATCTACCTTTCTACTACATACTATCATTCAGACAGATACAAGTTTTTTAATTATCCTGATACAAAGATAATAAAGATTTAAAGGAATATTTCATTGTTTTGCATCTAAACGATTACTTTCTTCCGTCTAATAGATGAGATTTGTAAGAATGTTTAATTTAAAAGTATAAGATTATGATCAATCATTTAATCCCGATTATTGTTTTGACAGTACCCTTTATCTTCGTTATCTTTATGGTCTGGATAAAAAGCAATGAAAATCAGAAGCGTAACCAACTGAAAGCGGAACTATACGTGAAAGCACTCGAAAAAGGAGAAAAGTTCCCGGAGGACTTGATCAAAGAGCCGAGTAAGAAGTACAAATCACTCAAGACGGCGATTCTCCTGATCTCAATCGGTATCGGCATCTCGATCTTTCAATTGTTCAATTCCAATCCGGCGTATGCAGTCCAAAATATGTCTGTCGGCCTAATCCCTCTTATACTCGGAATCGGCTTTCTGATTATTCACGTTATCTGGGAAAAACACGGAATAGAAGATGAAGATTGACACCCTACTTATTTCAAAAGTCATTTTACTGGGTGACCGGGAAGCATTCAACCGGTTGGTTGAAGCCTACCAGTCGCCTGTGCGCCGCTTCTTCTTCAACCTGACGGGCGGAGACGAAGAACTGAGCAAAGACCTGGCGCAGGATACTTTTGTGAAAGCATGGCTCAACATCGGTTCCTTCCGTTCCATCTCCACCTTTTCGACTTGGCTCTACCGGATTGCGTACAATACGTTTTATGATTATCTTCGTAGCCGGAAGCTTTCAGCAGAGCTGGATGTGGAAACATTGGGTGACGTCTTGCCAGCCGGCAGCCAGGATAAAGATTTAGGAATTGATTTCACACGTGCACTTTTACTTCTGCGTGCCGACGAACGGACAGTCGTACTTCTGTTCTACATGGAAGACAAATCAGTCGAAACAATTGCCGGAATCATGAGCATACCGCTCGGGACAGTAAAATCCCATCTGTCGCGAGGGAAAAAGAAACTGACAGAGTATTTTAAAAACACGGAGTATAATATATAATGTAACAGTATCAATTATGTCTGACGATAAACAACTATACGACCTCTTTAAAGCAAACAAGGCGGAGTTAGCGGATAACGGCTTTTCTAAACGGGTAATGAGGCGGTTGCCTAAACGGAACAGCCTGTTGCCGCAGATTATTATTACACTCTGCCTGATATCGGGAATAGTTCTGACATTCTGGTTGCAAGGCGATAGCAGCTTGTACAAAGGGATACAGGAAATGATCGTATCACTTAGTTACGCCCAGGTTCCTTCTTTTACAGCCATCAACGACTATATCATAGTCTTGCTCTTAATCGGGAGCATCAGCTTCGGATTGTTGTATTCTTACGATAAAGAATGAGGCAGATTATACGAATCAGTCTAAACCTGAAAATTACAATAACCCTCTTTTTTGGCGTTTTTCTATTTCGTCCGAAATTCTGATCAATTTTGGATTGACTCTTTTCTTGGTTTTAACCTCTCCGGCTGACACTGAAAAAAGCGGGCTGCCGAGGTCATCCCGAAAAACGTGCAATTTGTTTCCCTAAAACCGGAAACGCCGTCAAAGTGATAAAGCTTAACTCCCGGAGAATCGAATATTTGAAAATAAAACGGACGGCGTTCCAAATATCGCAAGGAAATTTAGGGGCTTTTTTGCCATGAAAACGGTCCTCTTTTTAATTATGACCGTCCAAATCGCCATTACGACCGTGCTAATCTTCGCGAGGTGCCGAGTGCACTACACATTAGCAGCGTAATGGCAAAGAGGACGGTCGTAATTGCTGGAAACACTCAAAAAAAGGCGAAAAAGTCCCTTTTTGAGGTCGAAAAAACGGATTAACATTTGTTTTGTTTCGGACGTCATTCGGGCCGGAAAAATGCGTTTTATACAATAACCCCCTTTTTGGACAACGGATAATTATCCCGAACTATAATTTGTACGCTTAACGTGGAATATGTCAATTTGTACAAAAACTAAATTTTAAGGTGTACAATGGTTCCAATTTCTTATCTTTGTGGCGTTTTCGTCGTTCCCCATATGGGAGTGACGAACCTTTGTGTGTCCGAAACCCTGTTGGAGGCACGTAATCGTAACTTTTATTTGATTATAAAATCATGAAAATAGCTATAGTGGGGACAGGTTATGTGGGACTTGTCACCGGTACATGTTTCGCAGAAATGGGAACCGAAGTTTTCTGCGTCGACGTAAATGCCGAAAAGATCACAAACCTGAAGCAAGGTATCATTCCTATCTACGAGCCCGGTCTTGAAGAGATGGTTCACCGTAACCAGCAAGCCGGCCGTCTCCATTTCACAACCGATTTGACGGAATGCCTGAACGAGGTCGAAGTCCTCTTCAGTGCCGTAGGTACTCCTCCCGACGAAGATGGCAGTGCCGACTTGAAGTATGTGCTGGAAGTAGCCCGTACCGTCGGTCGCAACATGACAAAGCATCTCTTGGTCGTGACGAAGAGTACCGTTCCGGTAGGTACGGCCCGCAAGGTTCGTGAGGCGATCCAGGAAGAATTGGATAAGCGGGGACTACAGATCGAGTTTGATGTCGCTTCCAATCCCGAATTTCTGAAAGAAGGTGCAGCTATTAAGGATTTCATGAGCCCTGACCGTGTGGTCGTCGGTGTTGAATCCGAACGTGCAGAAGAGTTGATGACTCGTCTGTACCGTCCTTTCCTGCTGAATAACTTCCGTGTGATTTTCATGGATGTCCCTTCCGCCGAGATGACGAAGTATGCGGCTAATGCTATGTTGGCTACCCGTATCAGCTTTATGAACGACATTGCGAATCTGTGCGAGATCGTCGGGGCGGATGTGAATATGGTACGTAAGGGGATTGGCTCGGATGCCCGTATCGGCAACCGTTTCCTATATGCCGGTATCGGTTATGGCGGCTCCTGCTTCCCGAAAGATATAAAGGCGTTGATTAAAACGGCTAAATCGAATGGTTACTGTATGCGTATCCTGGAAGCTGTTGAAGAAGTCAACGAAGAACAGAAATCGATCCTGTTCCGTAAGCTGAATGATTATTTCAAAGGCGATCTGAAAGGAAAACGCGTAGCTATCTGGGGTTTGGCCTTTAAGCCGGAAACGGATGATATGCGCGAAGCCCCATCCTTAGTTTTAATTGATAAACTGTTGGCTTCCGGTTGTGAAGTCTATGTATATGATCCTGTCTCGATGGAAGAAACCCGCCGTCGTTTAGGTGATACGATCCATTATGCAAAAGATATTTATGATGCCGTAGTGGATGCCGATGCCCTCCTGCTTGTCACGGAATGGAAAGAGTTCCGCATGCCTTCCTGGTCTGCTGTCAAGAAGTTGATGCTACGCCGCTGATATTGGATGGAAGGAATATCTATGATGTGAAGGAACTGGAGGAGAATGGGTTTGTTTATCATTGCGTAGGGCGATGACAAAAGAAGAAGTCTTGCAATTGATCCGTCAGGGAGAAAGTTTTCGGCTGGAAGCGAAGAAGGCCGAAAAAGAGGTTCCTGCATCTGTATGGGAAAGTTATTCTGCTTTCTGTAATACGGATGGAGGCGTCATATTGCTTGGCGTGTCGGAAGATAAGAAAAATAAAGAGCTTTATGTTTCCGGCGTTGAGGACAGTGGCAAGATTATCCAATCTTTCTGGAACCAGATTAATAATAAACAGAAAGTGAGCGATAACCTGCTTTTCAATCGCCAGGTTTATGCTCTTTCCTTTGAAGATAAAGACGTTGTAGTTATTGAAGTTCCTCGTGCAGACCGTCATTATAAACCCGTTTTTATTAATGACAACCTGTTTGCCGGTACATACCGGAGGAATGCCGATGGTGATTATCATTGCCAGCGCGAAGAAGTAAAAGCGATGCTTCGCGACCAAGCGGATATTACTTTAGATAGCACAATAATAGAAAATGTCGATTGGCAGGAACTGGATAAAGATACGATTTATCGTTTCAGGATGCGCTTTCGTAATCTGAAACCCGAACATGTCTGGAACACTTTGGATGATGTCGAGTTTCTATTGAAAGTCGGTGCGCTCAAACGTAGTAGTGACGCTCCTGAAGTCCATCCGACTTTAGCCGGTATTCTGATGTTTGGTACGGAAATGCTGATCACCAACGAATATCCGAATTATTTTCTGGACTATCGGGAGATCGAAGACGGGAACCGTTATACGGACCGTGTCTTTTCTGCTTCCGGTGATTGGTCGGGTAATCTTTTTGATTTTTATTTCAGGATTGTTGATCGTCTGACATCCGGATTGAAAGTTCCCTTTCAATTGCGTAACGGATTAGACCGTATTGATGACACGCCTGCCCGTTCTGCTTTACGAGAAGTTTTGGCAAACGCGTTGATTCATGCCGATTACCATGGTCGTAGGGGTGTTGTGATCGAAAAGCATAAAGACCATGTGATTATCTCGAATCCGGGAGCTTTGCGCATCACAATGGATGAAGCTCTTGAAGGCGGTATCAGTGATCCCCGCAATGCGAGTGTATTTAAGATGTTTGTTTTGGTTGATGTTGGCGAACGTATTGGCAGTGGTTTGCAGAACCTGCGTTATGTCTGGGGGCAAATGGGATTAGAAGTTCCCGTTTTACGAGAATCTTTTTCTCCTGATAGGATGCGATTGGATGTTCCGTTAGAAAACCCTGTTACCAACCCTGTTACCAACCCTGTTACCAACCCTGTTACCAACCCTGTTACCAACGGAAGTAATGTTGACCGAAACAGGGAGTATAATTTGTCAGAGAAGCAGAAAATAGTATTATCTTATTGTGCAGAGGCACGTAGTAGCCGGGAAATATTATCTTATTTAGGCGTCACTTATCAATCGAAAAATCTCAAACAGTATGTAAGTGATTTGGTTGAATTTGGTTTCCTGATGCCTACAATACCTGATAATCCGAGCCATCCGGGACAAAAATATATTACAAAAGTGTCTCTGCATGAGGTAAGCGGAATATCTTGATGGGCGGGTGAAGGAACAAGGAAATGACAAAAGCAGAAATAGCCTCTGATTATAAACATTGGCTTCAAGAATTGAAGCAACGTATCCGGCAGAGCCAGATCAAAGCGGCAGTTCGTGTGAACACTGCTTTGTTAGAACTCTATTGGAGCATCGGGGCGGATATTGTCGATCGGCAGGTGGAAGAAAAGTGGGGAAGTGGTGTTATTCCTCAATTAAGTGCCGACCTACGTGCAGAATTTCCTGAGATGCAAGGCTTTTCTACTACAAATTTGTGGTATATAAAGAAGTGGTATCTATTTTATTCACAGGAAGATATAAAACTCCCACAAGTTGTGGGAGAAATTCCTTGGGGGCATAATAGAGAAATCATAACAAAATGTAAATCCGTTGAGGAAGCTCTTTTCTACGCTCGTAAAGTAAATGAAGAAGGTTGGAGTCGTAAAACCTTGTTAGATTATATGGAGGTTGATCTTTATGCGACTCAAGGCCATGCGATTACAAATTTTACACAAATTCTTCCTGCCGAACGGAGTGGGCTGGCGATAGAAACATTGAAAGATCCTTATACATTTGACTTTCTTACCTTATCGGTTGGTTATAAGGAACGTGAGTTGGAAGATGCTTTGGTACAAAATATCACAAAATTTTTACTGGAGTTGGGGACGGGTTTTGCTTATGTCGGTCGTCAGGTTGAAGTTGTGGTTGGCGACTCATCCTATTTTATGGATATGTTGTTCTATCACATTAAGTTGAAGTCCTACGTTGTAGTTGAACTGAAGACAGTTAAATTCGAACCTGAATTTGCAGGAAAATTAAACTTTTATGTCACTGCCGTTGATCGCCAAATGCGTGAAGAAAGTGATAATCCGACAATCGGTTTGTTGATCTGTAAAACAAAAGACAATGTAATTGCCGAATATTCTTTGTCCGATATTCACAAACCATTGGGAATATCTGCTTATCATCTGAAAAACATATTGCCGGAGGACTTGCAATCGTCTTTACCTTCAATAGAGGAGGTAGAGGAAGGGTTATCAAAGATATGATTCCTTAAAAGTTTTCTGGTGACAAAACAAAAGTTTCATGGGCATGAAACAAAAATTCCATGGGCATGGAATAAATAGAACATCTTGATAAGCGGTTGAAGGAACAAGGGAATGACAAAGAAAGAAGCAATTAAAATATTCGAAGAGAAAAAGGTTCGTACAGTCTGGGACGACGAGACGGAAGAATGGTATTTCTCTATTGTTGATGTAGTGGGTATTCTTACAGACAGTGTGGATGATCGAAAATATTGGAATAAGCTAAAACAGAGGTTAAAAGCTGAAGGTAGTGAGTTGGTGACAAATTGTCACCAACTGAAATTACCTGCTTCGGATGGTAAATATTATAAAACCGATGTCGCCACCACCAGGCAACTATTCCGTTTGATCCAATCCTTCCCATCTCCCAAAGCCGAGCCGTTCAAACTCTGGATGGTGCAGGTTACGATTGAATAAGAAAAACGATGAAAAAGAATGAAAACGTATAAATCTTAAGTTGATGTTAGCAAAATTGTATAGAAATATAGTTCCAGAGAAAACACGAAAGGTTATTTATAAGGCCTTTTTAGGTAGTTTGTTGATGCTTATTCGTGATTTTGAAGGAACAATGAGATGGTATTGGTGTAAATTGTATTATTCCATCATCTCTCCTAAAAATGAAAAAGAGCAAGCTTATAAAGCTTGGGGAATTGCCGGCAATTCCCCATATCCATATATATGGAAGAAAGAGTATGACCTGCAACATTATGAGATAAACATAGATACTACGAATAATTTGCCTTATGTAGTTCATAATGGAAAGAAATTGTACTTTAAACGAGATATGGTAGCTTCTGCCGAATCTACCTATCGAGGACTTTTGATTGAGCAAGATAAACGTTCGGCTCATAGGTATGTCAGTTCTTATGAAGAGTTAAAGGGTAAAACTTTATTAGATATTGGTGCTGCAGAAGCTAATTTCACGCTTGATACAATTGAGTATATTGATCACGCTTATCTTTTTGAATGTGATGAGGCATGGATTGAGGCATTGGAAGCAACATTTGCTCCTTGGAAGGATAAGATAACTATTGTTCGTAAATATGTAAGTGATGTTGATAATGAAGATAATATTACTTTAGATTCATTTATTCAAGATCAAGGGATGGATATCAATAATTTATTTTTGAAAATGGATATAGAAGGATATGAAAGGAAAGCATTAGATGGTGCAGTTTATATCCTGGGACATGGTGAACATATCAGCGGGTCTGTTTGCATTTATCATTTGCATGATGATAAAGAGGTAATAGGGGCAAAACTGAAGAATTTAAATTTAAAAACGAGAATACAGCCAGGTTATTTGTATTTTGAGAAAGAAATGCGGCTGGCTATTATGCAGTTTTGGAGGTGATGGCAGAACAGACTCTAAAAGAGAAAACGGCAAAAGGGTTGTTTTGGGGAGGGGTGAGCAATGGAGGGCAGCAGTTACTTAGTGCTTTGTTTGGTATTTATTTAGCTCGTTCTTTAAACGCAGAAGATTATGGGCTTATTGGTATGCTTGCTGTATTTTCAGGAATTGCAGGGACGATAATTAATAGTGGCTTTTCCGTTGCTTTGACAAACAAAAAAGACGCAAATCATAAAGACTATAATGCGGTATTTTGGTTTACTTTTTTTGTAGGCTTGGCTTGTTACTTAATATTGTTTTTGAGTGCACCTTTGATTGCTAAGTTTTATAATCGTTCTGAATTAGTATCTTTATCCCGTTTCGTTTTTTTGAGTTTTTTCTTGTCTGGAATAGCATCTGTCTCATATACAGTATTATTTAAACAGATGGCGGTCAAGTTGCAAGCTATGATTGATATGGCTACGTTATTTGTTTCAGGTATTGTTGGTATAATCTTGGTAATGTATGGATATGGCTATTGGGCGTTAGCTACACAGAATTTTGTTTATATAGCTGGAGGATCATTGCTCCGTTTTATTTTAGCACCTTGGAAGCCTACTTTGGATATTGATTTCAGGCCATTGAAAAGAATGCTTTCTTTTAGTATGAAATTGTTTTTTACAAGTATTGTGCAACAAGTAAATGCTAATATATTTTCTGTTGTATTAGGACGTTTTTATGATGCGAAGCAGGTCGGATTTTATACTCAAAGTAATAAGTGGTTGGTAATGGCAATGCAGCCTATTTCTGGAATGTTGAGCATGGTAGCTCAACCTGTTTTTATAGAAGTTTCTTCTGATAAGGAACGGCAGTTAACTGTGTTTAGGAAAATGTTACGTTTTGGTTCATTCGTATCTTTTCCATTGATGTTTGGTTTGGCTTTTGTAGCAAAAGAATTTATTTTGGCCACGATAGGAGATAAATGGTCTTCTTCTGTATTGATATTACAAATTTTATGTATATGGGGAGCTTTTAGTTTCATTTGTACCTTGTATATCCAATTGTTGATATCTTGTGGACGATCAGATATTATCCTTATTGGGAATGTTTTACAAGGTATATTCCAAATAGCGGCAGTCCTTTGTGTGTTCCAGTGGGGGATACTTGCTATGGTTTTATCATATGTCGGAGTATATTTACTCTCATTGATCTATTGGTTTTATTATGTAAGGATAGAAATAAAACTAACAATTCAGATGGTTTTGAAAGATATAATGCCATATTTTGCGATTTCTGGGGCGGTTTTTGGATGTGTATGGTTTTTGACAAAGAATATGGAAAACATATATCTTTTATTATCGGTGAAGGTTTTACTATCTGTGGGATTATATGTGTTTGTTATGATATGTCTAAAATCTGTTATTTTCTATGAATTTGTAGGATATATAAGAAAGATAAAGTAAATATTTTTATAAAGATTTGATTCTATTGACTGAACTAT
>NZ_QUDI01000056.1:0-31642 GCF_003477465.1 Parabacteroides sp. AF48-14 | reverse complement strand
CGTTCTAAACAGCCTTTTTGGGGCTATCTCACTTTTCAAAAAACAACGTGGCTGCGTATTGATCTGATTGGAGAATAAGTCTTTTTCACACAGTCTCTAAAACGAACGGATTGATAAACACCCGGCTTTGCCGGATTCCTCTGCGGGTTTGAACCCCTTTAACAAGGAACCGTCTCTATTCTAAGGGGGTTCAAACCCACAGCGGAAGAGGCTCTGCCTCCAATCTTTTAAACCGTCCGTTGAAACGGACGGCAAAAGAGAACCTGCGGTGCAGGGATATGAAATAACAGGAAGAATAGAGAGAAGAAAAGATATTTTCCATATATTTGTCTCTCGCAATGCATAACACATAATACATTACAGTCATGACCCGTCCAGAAATCGTACAACGCATCCGCGAAGTCCTCCGCCGCGTAGCCCCCGAAGCCCAAGCAATCCTTTACGGCAGCGAAGCCCGTGGCGACGCCCGCCCGGATAGTGACATCGACCTGTTGATATTGGTAGATAAGGAGCGGATAAGCCTGAAAGAAGAAGAGAAGATCACCGATCCTCTTTATGACATCGAAATAGAAACAGGTGTAATGATCAGCCCCCGCGTCTTTTCCAAAAAGCTATGGGGCAAGCTGGTCACCCCCTTTTATGAAAATGTAATGAGGGAAGGAGTACTGCTATGACAGACGAAGAAAGACACATCCTTGTAACCTTGCGCCTGCAAAACGCAAAGGCTACATTATCCGAAATCCCCGTCCACTTAGAGCACGGCTTCTGGAACACCGCCGTCAGCCGTATGTATTATGCCTGCTATTATGCCGTCGCCGCCCTGCTGTTGAAACACGGTATCAGTGTCAAGACCCATTCCGGCATCCGAAACGCATTCTGTAAGGAATTTGTGCTGCCCGGAATGGTCGACAAGGAACAATCACGTTTCTACACCAACCTGTTCGACTACCGTCAAACCGGCGATTACGACGACTACATCATGATGGACGAAAGGAAGGTAACCGAGCTCTACCCGAAAGCCATCCTCTTCATCGACATGATAGAGCGCCTGATAACCGAGACAAATTAAGTTCTTTTGCGGCCCCGCGTCGGGGCGCGGGGACAGGTCGCAATGACACGCTAAAAGGGGCGTGCCTCGCTCTTAGCCCTTTACCGCAAGGATATGAAAAGCCCTGTAATAGTGACACTAAAAGTGTCGCCATTACAGGGCTTTACTTATGGGAGGAGGATTACTTGCTGAAACGTTCTTTTAGTTTAGCCAACATATCCTTCGTCATGGAGTCGAGGTCGTATTCCGGCTTCCAGCCCCATTCCTGGCGGGCACAAGTGTCGTCCAGGGAGTTCGGCCATGATTCGGCGATAGCCTGGCGCAACGGGTCTACGTCGTATTCCATCTGGAACTCCGGCATATACTTCTTGATGTTGTTGAAGATGATCTCCGGGTCGAAGCTCATGGAGGCGATGTTGAAGGAGTTGCGGTGAACGAACTTCGTAGAGTCGGCTTCCATAATCTCGATAGCGGCGCGCAGGCCGTCCGGCATGTACATCATATCCATAAATGTACCTTGCTTGATCGGGCATACGAACTTTTCGCCTTTAGCGGCCGAGTAGTAGATATCGACTGCATAGTCTGTCGTACCGCCGCCCGGAGGTGTCACGTATGAGATCAGGCCGGGGAAGCGTACGGAACGCGTGTCGACACCGAAACGGATATTGTAGTAGTCGCTCAACAGCTCGCCGGAGACTTTCGTCACGCCGTACATGGTGCGCGGGTTGCGGATCGTGTCCTGCGGAGTTTTGTCCTTCGGCGTGTTATTGCCGAATACGCCGATCGAACTCGGTGTAAACACTGCACAATGCATTTCGCGGGCTACTTCCAATACATTAAATAAACCGCCCATACCGATCTTCCAGGCAAGCTGCGGTTTCGCTTCTGCTACGGCAGACAGGAGGGCTGCCAGGTTATAAATCGTATCTACCTTGTATTTGGACACTGTCTCGGCAATCTGCTGCTCGTTCGTAATGTCCACGATTGCAGAAGGCCCTGATTCCAGCAATTCGCCTTTCGGTTCCTGTCCGGGGATATAACCTGCTACAATGTTACCACCGTAGATACTTCTCAACTTCATGGTCAGTTCCGATCCGATCTGGCCGGTAGAACCAATAACTAATACATTCTTCATTGCGTTTGATGTTCTTTTAAGTTTTTTTCCGAGGCAAAGGTATAGAGAATAAATGCATTCCTACACGAATTTCTTATGTTTTTTTAGTCTATATATTCAAAAAAAGTGTGACCTTTGCCTCTGCCTAATTGAATATCGACAATTGTCAATTAAAATAATACTAACAAAAAACAAACGTTATGTACGGTAAACTGAAAGATTTCCTGACACAGGAGCTGGCAAACATCAAAGCTGCCGGATTGTATAAGAACGAGCGTATCATCACTACTCCCCAACGGGCTGACATCAAGGTAAACGCAGGAAGCGACGTGTTGAACTTCTGCGCAAACAACTATTTAGGCCTGTCGGACAACCAACGTCTGATCAAAGCGGCTAAAGAGGCTATGGACACACACGGATACGGTATGTCGTCCGTCCGTTTCATCTGCGGCACACAGGATTTGCACAAACAGTTGGAGGCTGCTATCTCCGATTACTTCAAGACAGAAGATACGATTTTGTATGCTGCCTGCTTCGACGCTAACGGCGGATTGTTCGAACCGTTGTTCACGGAAGAGGATGCCATCATCTCCGATGCATTGAACCATGCTTCCATTATCGACGGCGTACGTCTGTGCAAGGCTAAACGCTATCGCTATGCGAATGCCGACATGGCAGACCTGGAACGTTGCCTGCAGGAAGCCCAGGCACAGCGTCACCGCATCATCGCGACAGACGGTGTGTTCTCGATGGACGGAAATGTCGCTCCGATGGACAAAATTTGCGAACTGGCCGAGAAGTACGACGCATTAGTGATGGTCGACGAATCTCACTCTGCCGGTGTTGTCGGCCCGACGGGACACGGCGTTGCCGAACAGTTCAACTGCTACGGAAAGGTGGATATCTTCACCGGTACATTGGGTAAGGCATTCGGTGGCGCTATGGGCGGATTCACGACCGGAAAGAAAGAAATCATCGATATGTTGCGCCAGCGTTCACGTCCTTATCTGTTCTCCAACTCGGTTGCTCCGGCTATCGTCGGCGCCAGCTTGGAAATGTTCAAGATGTTGAAGGAGAGCGATGCTTTGCATACGAAACTGATGGGCAATGTCAGCTACTTCCGCGACAAGATGATGGCTGCCGGTTTCGACATCAAACCGACTCAATCGGCTATCTGTGCCGTTATGCTGTATGACGCTAAGCTGTCTCAGGACTTCGCTGCCCGTATGCAGGAAGAGGGTATTTATGTAACCGGCTTCTACTATCCGGTAGTACCGAAAGACCAGGCCCGTATCCGCGTACAGTTGTCCGCCGGCCACGAAAAAGAACATCTGGACAAGGCGATTGCCGCATTCATCAAAGTAGGAAAAGAACTGAAGGTTATCAAGTAAGTTTTCTTCTCTCAAAAGACAAAGGGCGAAGTCAGGAAACTGTCTTCGCCTTTTTCATTTAAAACGACTGCTCTTCTGAAGAAAAGAGCTATCTTTGCCCTATCACAAAAACACCGTAAGAATATGATAACAACCGTAACTATAGACGACAGCCGTCCCGAAGCAAAAGCTCTTATCGAATATCTGCGTACACTCAGTTATGTAGAGGTAGAAAACGAAGAAGAGGATATCGATTATGGCCTCTGCT
Organism: Parabacteroides sp. AF48-14; assembly: GCF_003477465.1. Lineage (NCBI taxonomy): Bacteria > Pseudomonadati > Bacteroidota > Bacteroidia > Bacteroidales > Tannerellaceae > Parabacteroides > Parabacteroides sp. AF48-14. The sequence continues at coordinate 27,842 of NZ_QUDI01000056.1, read as the reverse complement.
ACTCCGTGCAAGAAATGGATGCCAGACTGGACCAGACATTAAAGGAGATGAGAGAAGGGGGTGGCATGGACCACGAAGAAGTCTTCAAGAGAATAATGAAAACATTTGACGAGTAATGTAATGAAACAAGTGAAAACAGACAAGAAAGATTATGCAACTCAGTAACTATCATAGTCATTGTACCTTTTGTGACGGGCGGAGCACGCCGGAGGACTTCGTTAAGTTTGCCGTTTCGCATGGATTCCGGGCCTACGGCTTTTCTTCCCATTCGCCGCTGCCGTTTGAGACGTTCTGGAATATGTCGAAGGACGATATGCCTGAATACTTGATGGAGATCGAACGGCTGAAGAAGAAGTATGGCGACCAGCTGGAAATATATGTCGGGCTGGAAATCGACTTCTTAGATGAGACTTATAATGCCTCTATCCCCTATTTCCGGAACCTGCCGCTCGATTACCGCATCGGTTCCATTCATTTCCTGCCGGTAGCCCTTCCGCTTACGGAAGAGAATATGGTTTGCATAGACGGTTCTTTCAGGGATTACCGGAACTCGGTCGATACCTATTATGAAGGGGATATCCGCAAACTGGTCGCCCGCTATTTCAACTCCACGCTGAAGATGATCGAGGCCGGCGGGATCGACATTGTCGGGCACATGGATAAAATCTATATGAACGGACAGAAATACGAAGCCTTCGATCTGAAGGCCGACTGGTACCAAAAGCCGCTCGACGACTGCCTGCACCTGATTGCCGAGAAAGGGCTGATGGTCGAAGTCAACACCAAAAACCTGCAAAAGAAACAAAAGCTTTACCCGCATAGCGATTACCTGTACCGCCTGTGCGAACTGGGTATCCCGGTGATGGTCAACTCCGACTGTCATTATCCCGACCTGGTGAACGACGGACGCGCCGAAGCATTCGAACTGCTGAAAAAGGCGGGATTCAAATCCACCCGCGAGCTTATCGGCGGAAAATGGGAGGATGTAGCAATTTGAGGCATTTGTAACAGAAACGTAACATGTATTTCATTCCTTCGAAATACCGAACTGCGTCCTTTGCAGAAATAAATTATATTTGTAATAAATAAGACACATCGGTTATGGATATGCAAAAGATTCTTGTGGTGGACGATGAAGAGGATTTGTGTGAGATCCTTAAGTTCAATCTCGAAATAGAAGGATATGAAGTAGACACCGCCTTCAGTGCCGAAGAAGCCCTGAAGATGGATATCCCTTCTTACCAATTGCTGCTGCTGGACGTCATGATGGGTGAAATATCCGGTTTCAAGATGGCCAGTATCCTGCAGAAAAACGAGAAGACGGCCGGCATCCCTATCATCTTCCTGACTGCCAAAGATACGGAAAACGATATGCTGACAGGCTTCAACTTAGGGGCAGACGACTATATCTCCAAACCATTCTCGATCCGCCAGGTCGTAGCCCGCGTGAAAGCCGTGCTGCGCCGCACGACCGATAAAGAGAAACCGCAGGAAAACGAGCTTCTCGAATACGAAACACTTTCGCTCGACATAAAGCGCATCAAGGCGACTGTCGACGGCCAGGAAGTATCCCTCACCAAGAAGGAATTCGAAATACTAAGACTGCTGTTGGAGAACAAAGGAAATGTATTCTCGCGCGAGGAAATCCTTTCCCGGATATGGAAAGACGAGGTCTACGTGCTCGACCGCACCATCGATGTAAACATCACCCGGTTACGTAAGAAGATCGGGCCGTACGGAAAGAACATCGTCACCCGCCTCGGTTTCGGTTATTGTTTTGAAGGCTAATCAAAGAATACGGAAAATGGTTAAAATAGAATCGGGGACAAAAAACAGAATACCTTTCAGCCAGCGGCTCTTCTGGTCGATATTCGCCATGTTCCTGGGGTTTACGGCTTGTTTCCTGTTGTTCCAGTATCAAAGGGAGCGGGAGTTTGCACAGGAGAAGTTGAATAATGTACTGGGGAATTATAACTACCAACTGTTTCGCCGCACGCAGCAGGCTGAAGATATTAATAAAGTAGTCCACCTGTTTATCAGCGAGATCCCGCAAAAGGACCTGCGCGTCACGATTATCAATCCCGACGGCAAAGTCCTGTTCGACAACAGCGGGGCAGAAGAGTTCAACAACCATAACGACCGCAGCGAAGTGCGCAAGGCACGCCTTTACAACGAAGGGTTTGCCATCCGCTCGTCCAACTCGACGGGAAAACGCTATTTCTACACGGCAACGAATATAGGCGGATACATCTACCGCTCCGCCCTGCCCTGGGACCCGTACACGCAACGCGTCCTGACGATCGACACGGATTTCGTCTACTTCATGGCCCTGATGACGCTGATATTCTTTTTCGTCCTCTCCCGCTTCACGTTCAGTATCGGGCGGACGATCTCGAAACTACGCGATTTCGCCTTGAACGTGGAGAAAGACCGGATACCGGAAAATGAATATACATTCCCGAACGATGAGTTGGGGGATATCTCCAAAAATATCGTCAGCCTCTACCACCGCCAGCAGAAGGCCAAAAACGAGCTTTCGATGGAGCGCGAAAAGCTGATCAAGCACTTCCAGTATGCCAAAGAAGGGTTTGCCATGTTCACAGCGGAAGGCAGGGAGATATTGTCCAACATCCTCTACGTGCAGTTTGCCAACGTGATCTCCGACATCCAGATACGGCAGTCGGAAGATGCGATCGACATACCGGAACTCGAACCGATCCACCTTTTCCTGAGTAAGAATATCCCCAATACAAACCGCAAGCGGAAAGTCTTGCGCGAATCGGTCACGATAGACAAGAACGGGAAGATTTTCCTGATCGAATGCATCCTGTTCCTCGACAACAGCTACGAGATTTCCATCAACGACATCTCGCGCCAGGAGGAAGAGAGCCGGATGAAACGCCAGTTGACGCAGAACGTGGCGCACGAGCTGAAGACCCCCGTCAGCAGCATCCAGGGATATTTAGAAACCATCATCAGCAACCCGACACTGCCGGACGAGAAGCGCCAGTTCTTCCTCGAACGCTGCTACTCGCAGAGCACGCGCCTGACAGGTCTGCTGCGTGACATCTCCGTGCTGAACCGCCTGGACGAAGCCTCCGAGATGTTCGAACTATCGGATGTGAACATCCCGAAACTGATCGGCGAGATCGAAAAAGAATGCTCGAAAGAGATCGAGGAAAAGAAGATCACAACGGAAGCGATCCTGCCGGGCAACCCGACGATATACGGCAACTACTCGCTGCTCTATTCGATCTTCCGCAACCTCTACGACAACGCGATCGCATACGCCGGCGACGGCATCCACATCACGGTCAACTGTTACAAGGAAGATCCTAAGTTCTATTACTTCAGCTTCACGGATAACGGCGTCGGCATCTCCGAAGAACATATCAACCGTATCTTCGAACGCTTCTACCGTGTCGACAAAGGCCGCAGCCGCAAGGTCGGCGGGACAGGACTGGGCCTCTCCATCGTCAAAAACGGCGTGAACTTCCACAAGGGGCAGATCTCCGCTAAGAGCGGCCTGGGCAAAGGGATGACCTTCTTCTTCACCTTAAAGAAAAAGATATAATCCTACTCCACATGTATGCTCTCCACCGGATTCTCCCGGGCTGTACGCCAGTTCTGGAAGGAAACGGTGAGGAGGGTAACAAGTAGGATGATGCCGAAGGCCAGAACAAATACCCACCAATAAACAGGCGTCCGATAAACAAACGTCTTCAGCCAACCGGAAGCTAACATATAGGCGACAGGCGTAGCCAGAATGAAGCAGACGACCACGATATAGAAATATTTGCGGTTAAACATCAGCAGGATATCCGCCACCGTCGCCCCGTGCACCTTACGGATGCCGATCTCCTTCCGGCGATACTGCGTCTCGAAGATCACCAGGCCGAAAACACCTACTATCGAGATCAGGATCGCCAACACGCTGGACCACGTCACCATCTGCTTCACAAACTCCTCGCGATGATAGAGCTGATTGTACAGGGAGTCGTAGAACTCGATCTCCAACGGATAGGATGCATCTATATTGGCCGCAGCTTCGCGGATATAGCCGACGACTTTCTCGGCATCAGCCCCGGCACGCAAGCGGATATACGAGAAATTGAGCGGCTGCATCACCTTCGGCGTCGAGACTAAGAAGGCCATATTGGTTTTCTCCTCGCGCATTGAGGTCAGCAGCACATCATCGGTAAAGCCCACGATGCGGCCAGGCCCCCAGCCCATATCGACCAGGTCACCGAGGTGGAGGTCGTTCGCCCGGCGCGCGTCTCGTTGAAGACGAAGTGGTTCAGGCTGTCTCGCTCGTCCGTACGGCTGAAATTATCCCCTTCCGTCAACCGGATGCCCATGACATCGAGGAAGGATGGCGATACGTTGAGCAGAAAGCCATTAAACGTTTCTTCCTTACAGGAGAATTCATACGTGGAATAGGAATCCTCGCCGCCGAACTTCTGGAAAGCGAAGGCAACGTTCTCAATCTCCGGATACTTCATCAACTGGTCGACATACGCATCGCGATGCTTGCCCGACATCTCGTTGCTCAACTCCGCTATAACAATCCGGTCGCAGTCGAAACCTAAGTTATAATGCCGCATGAAGTAGTTCTGCAACTGGATGATACAAGCTCCGACAATCAGAGCGATAGAAACGACATACTGCAACCCGATCAATGCCGTACGCAGCCGCTTCCCGGCAGGCGACAGCCCGAAACTCCCCTTCAACACCAACGCCGGAGGGAAAGACGTAATGTAATAAGCCGGATAGACACCCGCCAGCACGCCTACCAGCAAAGCAATCGCCCCCGTCGCAGTCACGACGGAAAGATTGGATAGTAAACTGATATCCGCCTCGACAAACGAGAGGAGCTGCCCCCTATTGAGCAGGTAAATCCAGACAAGCGCCAGGACATAGGCAACAAGGCAAATCCCCGCCGCCTCTACTAATAGCGAAAGGCGGAGCGCCCCGGCAGGGCTTCCCAACACTTTCTGCGTATTGATGCTCCGGATGCGCATCGGCGTCAGCGCCGTACTGAAATTCATATAATTGACCGCCGCAATCAGCAGGATCAGCCAGCCGATAAAGAAAAGCAGGCGTACCGTGTCCGGGTTCTGCGTCTTCAGCGGGCTTGCGCCCCACACATCCTGCATATTCATATAATGTATATCGCCGAGCGGGATCAGATGCAGGTGCAGATGATCCGCTCCCCAGATCTGCGAGTAGTCGAACGTACGGTTAAAGTTGTCCTCCACGGCGGCGGCAGACTCCGGGCTGTCGAGCAGCAGGTAGCATAGCCAGTTCGACCCGCCCCACTCCGTCGGTTTGCGGAAAGAGGCGTCGATCGCCATGTAGATATTGTTGCTTAGCTGCGTATTCTCAGGGAAATCGCGGTAGACGGCCCCTACCGTCATGTTTTTTACCGTCTTGGTCCAGACCCAGTCGTGCGAATGGATCTGTCGGCCGACAGCCGGTTCGCCGGCGAACATTCGCCGAGCCAGACTTTCCGGGATAATAGCCTTCTCCGGGTCTTGGAGGCAACTTCCGTCGCCCTCGACAAAGGTGAATCCGAAGATATTCACAATATCGGGAAGACAAGTCGTGACCCGTTCACGGAACCCCTTCTGGTCGTTTCCATCACCGATCGTAAGGTAGTAGCGTTTATCGTAAGGCGTAATCAGCGTCCCTGCCTCGATATGCGGAGACGAGGCGATCAGCACGTCGGGGAACGCCCCCGGATAGATCACACGCCCGTCGGCCATGACACTGTCACAAAGTTCAGCCAGAAAAATCCGGTCGGCCTTCGGATGACAACGGTCGAAGCCGTAATCATACCGTACCTGCATCATCAGGATCAGAAACGCGGCAAAAGCGACCGAAAGCCCGGCAACATTCAGGAACATCGCCATCTGAAAACGCCGGAACATGCCGAGAAAATTACGTACAAGTGTCTTCATAATCTATTATTCATATATCCATAATTCAAAATTCCTAATCCTACTCTATATGTATGCTCTCCACCGGATTCTCCGTCGCAGCCTGCCAGTTCTGGAATGTTACAGTCGCTGCCGTAACCAGAGCGATCATCAGAAAAGCCAATGGGAATGTCCACCAATAGACAGGTGTACGTGAAGAGAAGTTCTCCAGCCACTTATTTACTCCATACCAGGCAACCGGTGCAGCAATCACGAAGCATATCAAGACAATACGCAGGTAAATCAGGTTGAACATCACCAGGATCTCCCCGATCGACGCACCATACACCTTACGGATGCCTATCTCCTTGCGCCGGTACTGCGTTTCGAAGAAAACCAGCCCGAACACGCCAACGATCGAAAGAATAATTGCCAGAAGCCCGAACAAGGAAATGATGTTCTTTAGATATTGCTCCTTATGATAAAGCTGGTCGAACACAGAATCGTAAAAGCGGATATCGGCCGGATAAGCAGGGTCGATCGATGCCAGCGCCTCATGGATATGATTGACTGCCTCTTCAGCGTTTGCCCCTGCCCGCAGGCGGATATAAGACACCGGCTTCGGATCATGGTTGACAATGAAGGCGACATCTGCCTCCTCTCCCCCAAGCCGGAAAGAAACAACCCGTACATCATCCGTAAATCCGGCGATATATCCTTTCATGCTGCCAGAAATCTCATGCCCCGCCTCCATCTGAATGCGTTCGCGGGCGGAGCGGTTATAGATGAATGTCGTTACCGTGTCACGCTTGGCATCCGCCTCCGTAAAGTCCCGTCCTTCCGTCACCTCTATCCCCATCACGCGCAGGAAGTTCCACGAAACAGAGAGCATATAGGTATAATACTCTTTATCTCCATATTTCATTGACTGCATCATGTATGAATCCTTCCCTCCGACCAAGAGTGACGAGAAAGCGACATCCTCGATCTCTGGGTATTCCTTTAATTTGGCCGAATAAGCATCTTTGTGCAACATAGCCATCTCCGGATTCAGCTCGACAATGGCGATCTGGTCCTTGTCGAACCCTAAGTTGAACTCGCGCATATGCCGGTTCTGCAACTGTATGAACATCGCACCGATGATCAGCCGATCGAGATGATATATTGGAAGCCGATCAACACCGTGCGCATCCTGCGTCCGCTTTTCGAAAGCCCGAAATTGCCTTTTAACACCAGCGCCGGTGAGAAAGAGGTCATATACCATGCCGGATAGAGCCCGGCAACCAAACCGATCCCAACCGAGACAACCAGCAGGATACCCATCAACCCTATATGGTTCCGCAATAATGTATCTGCCTCAACAAACGACAACCATTGCAACTCATTCAATACATAAACCAATAGAAAAGCTAATAAACAAGCCAATATACTGACACATACCGCCTCACTCACCAAAGCCAACCGAAGTTCGCTGACAGAACTGCCAAGCACCTTTTGCGTATTGATACTTCTCATTCGTATCGGAGCCAGTGAAGTACTGAAATTGGTAAAATTAATACCTGCAACCAGGATAACCAACAAGGCGATCAGGAATAACAGATGAACGGTCGACGGATCGCCGGATTTAATATAGTCGCTCAGTGATGTCGGCCGATAATAAATATCGGTCAATGGCACGAGACTGATATGCATATCCTCATTGTTATAATGTTCCTTAAAGTTGAATATACGATTGAAGTTTTCCTCTACAGCTTGGCGCGATTCCGGTTTATCGAGCAACATATAACCGATAAAACATTGCGTATGCCAATCTTCTTTTCCGAAATCATCAAGCGGCAAGTAGATATAATTTTCCAACTGGGTGTTCTTGGGAAAGTCTTTATAGACGGCTCCCACCGTCATACTGGTCGATTCTCCGAGATTATGGGTAGTGATAATATGCTGTCCGATGGCAGAGGCATCATCAAACATGCGCTTGGCCAAGCTCTCGGGTATCATAGCCATATCCGGATTCCGCAAACAATATTTATCACCTTCAAGAATAGTAAAGTCGAATACATCGACAATCTCCGGATAACAAAGTCCGAATGTTTCCTGAAATCCACGCCGTTTTTCCCCTTCTCCAACCTTAAAGTAAAAAGGATACCAGATAGTCAGAATCAAAGTTGACTTTTCGATATGCGGAGATGACTGAAAGACAGCATCAGCAAAAGCCCTTGACAGAATAGGAGCGAATTTATCATCCGCACCCCTGACGCGATCCAGGCGTACAACCCGGTCGGCCGTCGGATGACAGCGATCAAAATTGCGCTCATATTCAATCTGCATCATAATGATCAGAAAAGCGGCGAAAGCAACTGTAAGCCCTGCAACATTCAGCAATGTTGCCATCTGGAAGCGTCGGAATACGCTCAAGAAATTGCGCAGAAGTGTTTTCATAATGAATTGCATTTATTTATTCGCTCAATATAAAGCAAAAACCATGCCACCAGATTTAAAACACTAAAATACAAGCATATATAGAACTTCCATTTCACCTTATCTGTCAAAAATTTAGACAGAGGTGTCCAAGTTTTTTACAGTCAATCCCTTCCTCCCCCTAATGCCTGATATAAACTGATCATGCCTTGTATCTCTGCAAAACGGTTGGCTACTTGTGTCAATCGGGCGGACAGCAGGCTTTGCCGGGCGGTCAAGACTTCCAGATAGGTCGTGTTTCCATACTTCATCAACAAAGAGGTGCTTTCGGAAGCTTTTTCCAATGCTGTAAGCTGCTTTTCATACAGATCGGACTTTTCTTTTGCTGTTTGATATTTCATCAAAGCATCGTTTACTTCCGACCCGGCATTCAACAGGGATTGCTGGAAAGCAAGCCGTGCCTCTTCCTGCTGTGCCTTGACTATTTTTAGTTGGGCGATATTTGCACCCCGGTTGAACAGGGGTTGCGTGAGCGAACCGATGGCCGACGCCAGGAATTTGCCCGGGTTTACAATCATGCTACCGGCTGAATTGGTCCACCCTGCACTGCCGCTTAGCATGATTGAGGGATAAAAGGCCGATCGCGCCTGGTTTGTCACATAAAAAGCACTTTCGAGCGCATGTTCCGCACTGCGTACATCCGGACGACCGGCAAGCATCTGGACGGGAATGCCGACAGCAAGATGTTCCGGCAACGATTGTCCGGACAGCTTGCCACGCTCGATGTCGTGGGGTGTCTCGGCAAGCAACAGCGACAGGCTGTTCTCGACCTGGTTGATCTGTTCCCTTAAATCGAGAATCGAAGTAGAGATACTGTAGTAAGTGGCCTCCATTTGTGAAACGGCTGCATCATTAGCCAGGCCGGCATCCATCAAGGCACGGTCGATTCGACTGTTTCCTTCCATGATTTCTCCGTCTGGATAGAGATAGCCAACTGTTCATCCAGCATCAGCAGGGTATAATAGGTATTTGCGATGCCTGATATCAATTGTGTCTGGACAGCTTGCCGGTAATCGTGGCTTTGTTCGAGCAACGCTTTAGCTTGACGCTTGGCGTTACGAATACGGCCGAAGATATCCAGTTCCCAACTGGCGGTGACGGGGATGGAATAAGTTTGCGTAGCCTTCCCTCCGTCGAAACTGCTTACTGTTCCCTGAGGTGAGAGTGCAAATGAGGCAGATAGGCCAGGCGGGCAGACATCAATGTGGCCTCTGCCTCCTCGACGCGCAGGCGGGCGGATTGAAGGTCGGTGTTGCTCTGCAATCCCTGTTCGATAAGGGCCTGGAGTTGCGGATCGGTAAAGATTTCCCGCCAGTCGAGATTACTGAAATTGCCGGATGTATCGGCAGCTGTAACCTCTCTCCCATATAAATCATCCGGGACTTCAGTAGCCGGCTTATAGGTTGTATAGATGCCGCAGCTACTCAGTGCGAGTGCTGCGACGGTTGATATGATTATGTTGATTTTCATTTCTTCTCTGCTTTTTTACTTTCAATATGACGTTCTCTTTCCTCCTTTGCTTCTACATATTCTTCCTGTATCTGCCAATCGGAGGCCGGCTGAAACTGAATGGGACGTACCTTTTCCTGTAAGTATTGGAAGACGATGAACAAGGAAGGTACGATAAACAGTAGTGCCAGCGTTCCGATCAGCATACCTCCTACAGTACCTGCTCCGAGTGAGCTGTTTCCGTTTGCACCGACTCCTGTCGCCATCATCAGAGGCAGCAATCCGAACACCATTGTTCCGGCTGTCATCAGGATCGGACGTAAACGGGCTTTAGCGGCCGAGAGGGCTGCCGATGTCAGGCTCATGCCTGCCTTGCGACGCTCGGCGGCATACTCGGTCAGCAAGATTGCAGTCTTGGACAGTAAACCGATCAACATGATCAGACCTGTCTGCAAGTATATATTATTCTCCAATCCCATCATCTTGGCAAAAAGGAAAGAACCGGTCAAGCCGAATGGAACGGATAGCAAGACGGCAAACGGGATCAGGAAACTTTCGTACAGCGCGCTAAGTATCAGATAAATCATCAGGAAGCAGATGCCGAAGATGACCACCGTTGTATTGCTCTGGCTGTTCTCTTCACGGGTGATACCGCCGAAATCGTAGCTATAACCTTTAGGAAGAGCCTCGAAAGCCGTTTCCTGTACGGCGCGGATAGCGTCGCCTGTGCTGTAGCCGTCCGCCGGCATGGCATTCACGGCAATGGAATTATACATATTGAAGCGGCTCAAGGATTCCGCCCCATAACTGCGTGTCAACCTTACGAACTGGCCGAGAGGTGCCATCTCGCCGTTGGACATGCGGACAAAAATATTGTTGAGTGAAGACTCATCGACGCGGTACTTCGGGTCTGCCTGTATCATCACCTTGTAGACTTTGGAGAAGCGGTTGAAGTTGGAGACATATTGCCCGCCGTAATAACCCGACAGTGTTCCCAATACGGCATCAGATGTAATGCCGGCACGTTTACATTTCGCAGCATCCACTTCGACTGTCCATTGCGGATAGCGGATATCAAAAGTGGAATAGGCCATCGAGATTTCCGGACGCTGGTTCAGGGCGCCGAGATATTGTTGCGTTGTTGTAAAGAATGTGCCTATATCGCCTCCCATGCGGTCCTGCATATGCAGTTCCAAGGCATTTCCCATACCGTAACCCGGAATCATCCCCGGCGAGATGGCAAAAATGCTGGCATCCTTTATGTCTGCCGTACGCCCGTAGATCTGTCCGATCACGGCCTGCACGTCTTCATCCTTTCCGGGGCGTTCATCCCAGGGTTTCAGCTTCAGGACGAGCATACCGAACGAGTTTCCCTGACCGGCCAGCAAGCCATAGCCGGCAACACGCTGGACGTGGAGCACCTGCGGGATGTTTTCCACACGTTTCTCGATCCGCGCCATCACATCGTTGGTTGTTTTCAACGAACTGCCGGCTGCCGTACTGACATTTACGAAAACAACGCCCTGGTCCTCGTCCGGCACGAGGCTGGTCTTGGTCGTGTTCATCAGGAACATCAGCAAAACGACCGAGCAGGCCATCAATGTCCAGACCATCCACTTGCGCTTGATAAAGAACAGGACGCCTTTCTTGTATTTCTCCACCATCCGGTCGAAAGCGGCGTTGAACGCCTTACGGAAGCGGGCGGCGAAGTTATTGTTCTGCGTCCCGTCTTCATTGATATACGGTTTCAGGAAAAGCGCACAAAGCGCCGGGCTCAATGTTAAGGCATTGACTGCCGAGATACCGACGGCCACCGCCATCGTCAGACCGAACTGCGTATAGAACGTTCCGGAGGTCCCGCTCATAAACGAAACCGGAATAAAAACGGCCATAAAGACGAGCGAAGAGGTAATGACTGCATTACTGATTCCCTTCATCGCGTCGATACTTGCCATATAGGAAGAACGGTAACCCACGTCGAAGCGTGCCTGCACGGCCTCGACGACGACTATGGCATCGTCCACCACCGTACCGATCACCAATACGAGAGCAAACAGCGTGATCAGGTTGATACTGAATCCGGCAATGGACATAAAGGCGAACGTACCGATCAATGACACCACGATTCCGACCAACGGGATGACCGTAGAACGGATATCCTGCAAGAAGACATATACCACCAGGATAACCAACAGAATCGCTTCGAGCAATGTCTTGACAACCTCATGGATAGAGGCGAAAAGAAAGTCGTTGGAACTCATCACCTGGGTCAGTTCGATGCCTTTCGGCAAGTCTTTACGCGCTTCTTCCAGGAAAGCGTCGATATTCTTGTTGACTTCGGTCGCGTTTGAGCCTGCCGTCTGGAAGATCATGCAGGAAATACCGGGATGGCTGTCCATATTACCATGATAGGCGTAACTTTCCTCTCCCATCTCGATATCAGCTATTTCTTTCAGCTTCAGGACTTCGCCGTCGTCGGTCGAGCGGATAACGATTTCGCCGAATTCTTCCGGGGTGATCAGGCGGCCGGTGTACTTCATCGTGTACTGGTAAGTCTCGTCGGAGTTCTCACCGAAAGAACCGGTTGCCGATTCGATGTTTTGTTCTGCCAGCACCTGGCTTACATCTGTCGGGATCAATTTGTACTGTGCCATCACATCCGGTTTCATCCAAATACGCATACTGTAATCTCCCCCCATGATCATCATGTCTCCCACGCCCTGGATTCGGAGTATCGAGGGTTTAAGATTGATACTGATGTAGTTGGAAAGGAACTTCTCGTCGTAAGTGTCGTCGGGACTGTGAAGCGAAAACATCTGCAAGATACTGGTTTGACGCTTGGAGGTAGTGACACCTACCTGCGTCACTTCGGCCGGCAGCTGCCCGGTTGCTTTCGAGACACGGTTCTGCACGTTGACGGCTGCCATATCGGGGTTTGTGCCTTGTTTGAAGTAGACGGTGATACTGACCGTTCCGGCATTGGAAGCGGTCGAGGTCATATACGTCATATCTTCCACGCCGTTGATGGCCTCTTCCAACGGGGCGACAACGCTTTTCAACAGAGTCTCCGCACTCGCACCGAAATAGGTCGTGCTGACCTGTATGGTTGGCGGAGCGATATCCGGATATTGTTCGACGGGCAATGTAAACAGCCCGATGATGCCCACAACTACGATCGAAATAGAGATTACAGCCGACAGAATGGGGCGTTCTATAAAGGTTCTTAAATTCATCTTCTTACCTTAGTTTTGTTTTACTTTAATGGGAGTACCTTCGCGCAAGAGGCCTACGCCTTCCGCAACAATGATGTCTCCTTCGCTTAATCCTTCATCAACGATGTATTCCTGTCCGCCGTTCACACGGGTGACGCTGACCGGAGCCGAGGTGGCTTTTCCGTCCACGACCTTATACACGTAAACTTTATCCTGTATCTCAAAGGTCGTAACCTGCGGGATTACCAGTGTTCCCGTCTTGGCAACCGGAAGGATGACGTTGCCGGATGTCCCGCTATACAGCAAACCGCTCCCGTTCGGAAAAACGGCGCGGAGGCTGGCAGTTCCGGTGCTGCGGTCGACGACGCCACTGATGGTCTCGATCTTTCCTCTTTCGCTATAAACAGATTTGTCGTTGAGTTGCAATTCTACTGCCGGCATATCTTTCAATGCCTCGGCTTTCGACCCGTATTGGCGTGTCAGTGCCAGTAGTTGGTTCTCCGTCATCGAGAAATAGACATACATATCCGAGTTGTCGGAAACGGTTGTCAGCGGTTGCGGCAGGTTGGCACTGACCAATGCACCGACACGGTAAGGCAGCGTTCCGACTACGCCGTCACACGGGCTTTTTACTTCCGTATAAGAAAGATTATTGCGGGCGCTCAGCTCCTGAGCCTTCATCTGGGCCAACTGGGCCTTTGCGCTCAGCCAGGCGTTCTCGGCTGTTTTCAAGTCGAAGTCGGAAACGACGTTCCGGGCCCGTAGTTCTTTTTTACTGTCGTAGGTCAGTTTCGCTGTTGCCAGGGAAGCGGTTGCGGCCTCGACGTTTGCTTCCGCTGTCTGTAAGGCTGCCTGGTAGGGCACCTGGTCGATCACGAAAAGGACCTGTCCGCGACGGACGGTCTGCCCTTCTTCTACGCATAACTTAGTGATAAAACCGGATACCTGAGGATAGATATCGATGTCTTGACGTCCGCGAATCGTCGCTGAATAAGAAGTGGAGATCACCTTGTCCGAAGGCTGTACCTTCAGGACTGCATATTCTGCTTCTGTTTGTACTGCGGGTGCCTGCTTGCACGACACCGCTAATGTTGCACAACTGATAATCAGGATCAGTCGCATACTTGTTTTGTTCATCATTGTCATTGTCCAATCTTTAATTCGGCAGCAAAGGTAGACCGGAATCGTGCGACAAATCAGTTCATTTATTAGCCTCGATTGTTCAAAATCGGAACATTAGGCACAAAAAGTCAGATACTATCCGTACTTTTACGTCAAAATAGGAACAAGTATGCGTATATTTAGAACAACGGAAAGTGAACCGTTCGTAGCCAGGACTGGTCGAATGGAGGAATTTCATAATCGCCTGATAAAATTAAGTGATCCCGGCATATTCTTTTGCCGGAAAGGACATGCACACTTGAATATTGACCTGAAAGAATACGATATAGTCAAAAATACGCAGGTCATCATTCAGCCGGGCACTATTCTGCGCCTGACAGAATCGAGCGCCGACTTCGAAGTTTCTTATTGTTACTTCTCGGAACAATTATTGCGAGAGATTACCATCCATCTGGAACCTTCCTTCTTCCATTTCCTGAAAGAAAATCCCTCTTTTACGTTTCCGGATGACTGCATCGAGGCCATTAACGGCCTGATGATTGCCACCGAGGCGATCTATCTGGACCGCGAACACCGCTTCCGGGATATCATTATCCGGAATCATCTCCAATGTTTTCTTTTGAGTGTATATGAAAAGACGCACCGATGGTTCACCCGCAAACAGATTGAAGGTACCGACCGCAAAGACCAGCTTTTCAAACGTTTCATCGCATTGGTCCACAAACATTGCACCACCCAGCGCGAGGTTGGCTTTTATGCAAACGAACTATTTATCACGTCCCGCTACCTTTCTGCTATCGTACAGGAAGTGACAGGCAAAACGGCCAAACACATCATCGATATGCATGTCATCCTGGAAATAAAAGTAATGCTGGAATCCACCGATCTGAGTATCCAGGAAATAGCAAACCGCCTGCAGTTTCCGGATCAGTCGTTCTTCGGGCGTTATTTCAAGAAACACACCGGGACGTCTCCGTTAAACTACAGGCGGGCTTTGGGATAGGTTGAGTTCTGAGGATTACTTCTTGCTATCCAGTGTAAACCGCAGTGTTCCGGCATTCACCAACTCCTGTTGTGAGATGGTATAACCTTTCAGCTTCTTTCCGCCGGCGGTCACTTCCTTAATATAGATATCTTCCGGAGTCTGATGAGCAGATTCGATCACTAACTCTCCTTTCGGATAAAATTTTTTGTCTAAACGGATCGTCACCTTATTGAAAGTCGGCGAAGTCAGCACATAATCCAGATCGCCGGGACAGGCCGGATAGAAGCCCATCATCGAAAAGATAGCCCAGGTCGACATCGTGCCTGTATCGTCATTGCCGGGAAGGCCGTTCGGTGCGTTGTGGTAATACTTACCCAACAGTTCGCGGACGAGCTTCTGCGTGCGCCAGGCTTCTCCCTTGAAATAGCTGAACAGGTACGGATAGGCAATATCCGGTTCGTTCGCCATATCGTAATAGCCTTTGTCGAAGACAATCTGCAAGCGGTCCACAAACTTCTTCCGGCCACCCATCAATTTAGCTAATCCCATGATATCATGAGCACATAGAACGTATAGTTCCAGGCGTTCCCTTCATGAAAACCGGGGCTCGGCTCGAAATTTTCTCCCTGTTTCGGATCGAAAGGCGAATAGAACGTACCGTCGGGAAGGATCGGACGGAGCGTGCCGTATTCTTTGCTGTAATAATGTTTATACCCCATCGCACGTTCGCGGAACAACTTGGCGTCTTCTTTCTTACCCAACGCATTCGCTAACAAGGAGAGGTTCCAATCGGCAATATAATATTCCAGAGCGTGGGAAACGGAATTGTCATACTGCTCGCGCAACGGGACATATCCCTTGCTCATATAGTCGTTGTTGTCCGGGCGAAGCAGGTTGAATTCTCCGGGCGTAGTAGCGCCTTTGCGCATACCTTCGTAAGCCGTCTCGATATCATAATCGCGCAAGCCGCGCATATAGGCATCCACAATATAAGGGATGGACGGGTCGCCTTCCATTGTCAGCGTCTCGCGTCCGTAGAGTTCCCATTTCGGAAGCCAACCGCTTTCCTTATACATATCGATCATCGTACGGATAATATCGAGCTGCTTTTCCGGATAGAGCAAGGTCATCAGGGTACTGACATTCCGGTACGTATCCCAGAGAGAGAAGACCGTATAACGGTTTCCGGTCGTATGACCCACCTTCAGGCTTTCCATCATCGGATATTCGCCGTTCACATCCTGGATGATATTCGGATGGATCAGCAAGTGGTACATCGCGGTATAGAAGATAGTCTTGTCATCCTGTGTCCCGCCCTCAACCTGCACACGTGACAGATCGTCGTTCCACATCTGACCGGCCGCCGCACGCACCTTGTCGAAGTTGAAATCCGGCTGTTCGGTATTCATGTTCAGGCGTGCATTCTCGATGCTGACAAAGGAAACGCCCATTTTCACTTCGATCACCTCATTTTCATCTGTGTCGTATGTGAACCAAACGCCAATGTCGTCGCCGCTCATCTCACGGTTATACTTAGTGTACAATTTATATTTGCCGGAATAGATATCCCAATCAGCCTCCACACCTTTCATCTCACGCTGTTTCTTCCAATAACCTGCCTGTTTAGGGGCTTTACTAACCTTCATCACGAAGTAGATCGGGAAAACGGCTTGCGGATTATAACAGAAAGTACCGAGCAGTTTGCTGCCTTCTATCTCCGTATCGCTGACCATGCGGACAGTCGCTCCGGTTTCATTCGTCAGCCCTTCACCCAGGTTCAACAGGATGTTCCCCTGTCCTTTCGGGAAAGTGAAACGGGTTAGTCCGGTACGCATAGAAGCGGTTGCTTCCGTCTTGATATTATATTTAGTCAGGAGGTTACTATAGTAGCCGGGATGAGCCACTTCATCCTTATATCCGCTTCCATACTCATGGTAATCCACTTTCAACTCGCCCGCTGTCGGCATCAGCAAAAGGCTTCCCAGTTCGGGACAGCCTACTCCGCTCAGGTTGACATGCGCGTAACCGGTAAAGAAATTATTGTCGGCCGAATAAGGGGTAGACCACCACTGGCTGTCCTTATCGAATTTATTACTTTTCGAGCCCATCACATTGAATGGGGTGACACTCATCATCCCCTGCGGACAGATGGCACCGGGATTAGTCGTGCCATAGTTACTCGTTCCGATAAACGGGTTCACATAATCTGCCGGTTGCTGTGCGGATACAATCAGTGCACCACAGCATAACAGGAAGGTCATCAACTGTTTTCTCATTTGTCTATCTCTTTTTAATTATTACCAAACTACAATCTCATCCGTAAAAATAAATCCTTTGTTCACCTCCGTTGCCTTCAAGCGGATATAGCGGGCTTTCCAGTTTCCATTAAATGTATATTCCTGGAACAGCAGGTTCGGATCGTCCGCCGGGATTGTTGTTGGAACAATTCCCTGAGAGGTAAAGTTTTCGCCATCTTCCGATGTTAACAACTCCACCTGCCCCGGCTGGAAGACGCCCGGACCGGTCAACTGCATGAATCGGGTAGACACTTTATGGATATCCGTCACCTTTTCCATATCGATCACACAATCCAGATCATTCAGATACCCCTGCCAACGTCCGTCCAGGTAGGTCAATCCGCCACGATAGCCATCCAACAAGGCATTCATGCCTCCGGCCATATAGCCTTTGTACAACTTACTATTATAATGTATAGGTTTATTGATTCCACGGTGGTAATCGACCTTCTTTTCCGTAGGCGTTCCCTGCAAGATACCATCCCGGAAAATAGCAGCTTTGATATAAGCCGAATCGGTCACGACAATCGAACCGGTATATAAAGCCGACGAGGCAGTCGGAACAGAGCCGTCAGTTGTATAACGTACTTCAGCCGGATATTTCTCGGCATCCAATATGACTTCGATCCGCTTGCCGACCGTGTCGACACGCATGGTCACTTCCAGTTCGTCCGAAAGTGTAAACGTATTGATATCCATTGCCTGCAATTTCGGGATATGCGCATTCATTCGCGGTTTGAAATCATCCCATGTCCGTAGATTCTGTGGTGTCCAGCCTATTTCCGCCACGGCAAGGGCACGCGGAAACATCATGTATTCCAAATGTTCCGGTGTCTGGATATATTCCGTCCAGGTATTGGCCTGTACTCCGAGAATATGCTTGCTTTCCTCTGCAGTCAGCGAATCGACCGGGACAGGATTATAACTATACACTTTCTTAACCGGCGTATAACCGCCAATCGCATACGGCTGTGTCTTCGGATCGGCCTGGTAAAAATCAAAATACATATAATTACCGGGCGTCATCACGACATCATGCCCCATCCGGACCGATTTGATGCCTCCATCCTCCCCTCGCCAGGACATGACAGTCGCATCGGGAGCCAAACCGCCTTCCAGAATTTCATCCCAGCCGATCAGTTTACGGCCTTTCGAGTTCAGAAACTCTTCCGCCCGGTGGATCATATAACTTTGGAGTTCATCAACGCTCTCCATCCCGTTTTTCTTCATCAACGCCTGGCACTTCGGACAGGTTTTCCAAGCCGATTTACCAGCTTCATCCCCTCCGATATGAATATACTCGGAAGGGAAAAGCTCCATCACTTCTGTCAGTACGTCTTCCATAAAAGTGAACGACTTGTCGTTACCGATACAAAAATCACCGTTCTGGTATGGTTTACCGGAACAACTCAATTCAGGATAGGCCATCAGCACCTCTTCCGAATGCCCGGGGAATTCTATTTCCGGGATTATATTAATATGTTTGGATGCTGCATGCTCCACAATCTCCCGGATATCCTCTTTCGTATAATAACCGCCATATGCACCGGGAGTTCCTTCCGGCAGGTACTTACGGTCATGTCCATCCCACCATTTCCGCCAATCCGACTCGGTACGAAAAGCCGTTTCGGTAGTCAGTTTCGGATATTTGTCCATTTGTATACGCCATCCTCCGGCATCCGTCAGGTGCATATGCAGTGTATTCAACTTATAGGAAGACATGACATCCAGCAACTTCATCACCTCCTCTTTCGGAAAGAAATGCCGGGAGACATCCAGATGTAACCCTCTATATTTAAAACGGGGATTGTCGATGATCGAAACACAAGGAATATATCCATTTACATATAATTGACGCAATGTTTGCAAACCATAGAACAAACCATTCTCAGTACCGGCCCGCAGATCGATCCCTTTTGCCGTGACATCCAACTGGTATCCCTCCGGACTGCCCGACCAGGCATTATCGATTACGATATTTACTCCTTGAAAAGATCGCTCACCGAACAAAGCGACACTATCGATTTGAAAAGCACCTCCGGTCATCAACATCTGTGCCGGTTTGGGAATAAGATTCACCTGCTGAGCCTCCTTTGGAGCGCAGGAAATTAATAGTAACGAACAGGCAATAGCCAGCCCGGTTACACATTTGCGAGACTGTTTTGGCAGTAACATAAAAACTTAGTTTAGTGTGTTTAATTCTTGGTGTGTAAATATACAAAGAAAAAACGGACAAGTCCTTTTTTTCAGCAGATTAGTTGTAAAAGTAAATTAATTAGTTAACTTTGCATTGACAAACAAATAATCTTAGCTATGGAATATAAACGCACTATTGAAATTTATAAGACCTATTACATTGAGTTTTATAAATTATTACCTTTAGATGTAAGAACAAAAGTCAACTATGTATTAGAGCTAATACGAACAGAAAATGTTATACCGGAAAAATATTTCAAACATTTGACAGGCATCAAGGGGTTATATGAAATACGAATTGAATACAAAAGCAATATCTATCGTATCTTTTGCTGCCTGAATAAAAATAAACTCGTCATCCTTTTTAACGGATTCCAGAAAAAGACCCAAAAGACTCCGCAAAAGGAAATAAGACAAGCAAAACGAATTATGGATGAATATTTTAACGAACAAAAAAAATAAAAGAAATGAAAGATATATATTTAAGTAAGAAAAAGAAAGAACAATTAATGCAATGTCAAACTTTTGACGAATTGTTGGATATCGAATATGGAGTGAAGGGAACACCTGAACGCAGTCAATTCGAAGAAGAAACCGAAGCATTCATTCTCGCCGAACGTCTCAAAGAAGAACGCCGCAAAGCCGGCCTTACCCAACAGCAACTTGCCGACAAAATAGGGACGAAGAAAAGCTATATCTCACGCCTGGAAAATGGCAAATGCGATATACAGTTATCGACTCTATATAAGATATTCCAGGGATTAGGAAAACGAGTGAGTGTAACAATCCTGTAAAGAGCAGGATATATCAAATAAGAAGAGGCTTTCCCCGAAGGAAAAGCCTCTCTTTATGAGAAGATAGCCGCACCGTAGATATGAACAAACTCCGTATGACAGGATTTGAGTGCTTTGCCATCTTTGTAATCCGCCGTGCTAAGCATGCCCCGAAGGGTGCGGCCCGCCATCAACGACAAGAGCTGTGTCTCGGAATTAAAATAAACTGATGAGTTTCCCAATCGAACATGTGCGGCTAACTCATTTTTCTTATCACAAAGATATGTAATCAAAATGAGACCGCCAAACTTTTTAACACAAAAAAAAGAGCCCCGAACGGAGCTCTTTTCCTATTGCTGTATAGTATCAATTACTTAACTTTAGCAACGATTGCTTTGAAAGCTTCCGGGTGGTTCATTGCCAGGTCGGCAAGCACCTTACGGTTGATTTCGATTCCTGCTGCGTGCAAAGCTCCCATCAGACGAGAGTAAGACATACCTTCCAAACGGGCAGCAGCGTTGATACGCTGAATCCACAATGCGCGGAAGTTACGTTTTTTGTTACGACGATCACGGAATGCATACGTCAAACCTTTTTCCCAAGTGTTCTTAGCAACGGTCCACACGTTCTTACGTGCACCATAATAACCACGGGTAAGTTTTAAAATCCGTTTTCTTTTTGCTCTTGAAGCAACATGATTTACTGATCTAGGCATAATACTAATCTGTTTTGAATGTTAGCGTCATCACTTTCGGATGATCTTGTTTGCTAAATACATTCGGTTAATAAAAATCTTGTAAAACTCGCTTAATTAATAAAGATTACTTCAAACCAAGCAACTGCTTAACGTTGCTTACGTCTACACGGTCTACTAAACCTGTGTGAGTAAGATTTCTCTTCTGCTTTGTAGTCTTCTTTGTCAGAATGTGACTTTTAAAAGCGTGTTTTCTTTTGATTTTACCTGTTCCGGTAAGAGCGAATCTTTTTTTGGCACCGGAATTAGTCTTCATCTTAGGCATTTTCCAATATGTTTTAATTATTAAACTTTACACCCTCTATCGGGTGGTTTCTTTCTTTATTCTTCAGACTCTTCAGTCTTTGGCTTGGGAGTTACAATCACCTTCTTTATAACCGGCTTCGATATAGCGGGTTTAGGTGCGGCTGGCGCAGCTCCGGCAGCCGCTTTCTTAGGTGTCAGCATGATAATCATACGTTTACCTTCCAATACCGGCAACTGTTCTACCTTACCGTATTCTTCCAAGTCGTTGGCAAAACGAAGCAACAAAACTTCTCCTTGCTCTTTGAAAAGAATGGAACGTCCTTTAAAGAACACATAAGCTTTCACTTTTGATCCTTCTTCAAGGAACCCCTTCGCATGTTTCAACTTAAAGTTGTAATCGTGATCATCTGTCTGAGGTCCGAAACGAATTTCCTTCACGACCACTTTAACAGATTTAGCCTTCTGTTCCTTTTGTCTTTTCTTCTGTTGATAGAGGAATTTTTGATAATCAATCACTCTACAAACGGGGGGCGCAGCATTCGGTGAAATTTCAACCAGATCGAGCCCTTGATCTTCGGCAATTTTTAATGCCTGAGAAGTAGGATAAACTCCCTGTTCTACGTTATCACCTACTAAACGAACTTCACGAACACGAATACGTTCGTTAATTCTATACTGTTCTTTCAGACTGTCATTCTTCATTCAAAAAGATTTATTCTCCTCGTTATTAGTTATTTTAATCGTTATCTTTCTTCCAGTGATTCATTTGTTCCTCTATTTCACTTTTCAAAAGCGCTGCAAAGGTAGCAATTTTCATCGAACCTTTATCACCTTCGCCCTGTTTTCTTACAGAAACTTCATTATTTTCTGCTTCTTTCTCTCCAACAATGAGCATGTAAGGGATACGTTTCAACTCTGTATCGCGGATTTTACGTCCGATCTTTTCATTACGGTCGTCTACCAGCACACTCAATTCTTCTGCTTCGAGCTGACGTTTTACTTCGTAGGCATAGTCGTTGAACTTTTCACTGATCGGCAGGATAGACACCTGGTCCGGAGTCAGCCACAACGGGAACTTACCACCTGTATGCTCGATCAATACGGCAACGAAACGCTCCATAGAACCGAACGGTGCACGGTGGATCATAACAGGACGGTGTTTTTTATTGTCTTCACCCGTATATTCCAATTCGAAACGTTCCGGCAGGTTATAGTCCACCTGGATCGTACCCAACTGCCAACGGCGGCCGATGGCATCTTTCACCATAAAGTCCAGCTTAGGACCATAGAAAGCAGCTTCGCCATATTCGATCTTAGCTTTCAGGCCTTTTTCCTGGCAAGCCTCGATAATAGCGCTTTCAGCCTTCTCCCAGTTTTCTTCCGAACCGATATATTTATCCCGGTTCACCTTGTCGCGCAGGGAAATCTGTGCTTCAAAGTTTTCAAAATCCAATGCCTTGAAGATGATAAAGATAATATCCATTACCTTCAGGAATTCATCTTTCAACTGGTCGGGACGGCAGAACAGGTGCGCATCATCCTGCGTAAAGCCACGTACCCTTGTCAGACCGTGCAACTCACCGCTTTGTTCATAACGATATACGGTACCGAACTCGGCAAAACGTAAAGGCAGATCCTTATACGAACGCGGGAATGCCTTGAATATCTCACAATGGTGAGGGCAGTTCATCGGTTTCAACAAGAATTCTTCACCTTCCTGCGGAGTGTGGATCGGCTGGAATGAGTCTTTTCCGTATTTGGCATAGTGACCGGAAGTCACATACAGTTGTTTGCCTCCGATATGCGGAGTCATTACCTGCTGGTAACCATATTTCTTTTGGATACGTTTCAGGAAATCTTCCAGTTTCAAACGCAACTGCGTACCGCGTGGCAACCACAACGGAAGACCTGCTCCCACTGCTGTCGAGAATGTAAACAATTCCAGCTCCTTACCGATCTTACGATGGTCGCGTTTCTTGGCTTCTTCCATCAATACCAGGTATTCGTCCAGCATCTTCTTCTTCGGGAAGGTGATACCGTAAAGACGAACCAGCTGTTTGCGTTTTTCGTCGCCACGCCAGTATGCACCGGCTACGCTCATTATCTTAACAGCTTTCAGGTAAGAGGTATTCGGCAAGTGCGGACCGCGGCAGAGATCTGTAAACGAACCCTGCGTATAGGTCGTGATCTTACCGTCTTCCAACTCACTGATAAGCTCGGTTTTATATTCTTCACCTCTGTCACCAAACATTTTCAGCGCGTCAGCTTTAGATATATCCTGACGTTTGATCTCCTCTTTCTTAGCCACCAATTCCAACATTTTAGCTTCGATAGCAGGAAAATCTCCTTCTTTGATAACAGCGTCACCCGGATCCACGTCATAGTAGAATCCATTCTCGATAGCCGGTCCGATACCGAACTTGATGCCGGGATACAATTCCTGCAAAGCTTCAGCCATCAGGTGGGCACTCGAGTGCCAGAATGCATGCTTACCTTCTTCGTCTTCCCACTTGAAAAGCTTGATAGCCGCATCTTGGTTGATCGGACGGCTCAGGTCCCAAATCTCACCATTCACGCTTGCTGCCAGAACTTCCTGTGCCAGACGGGAACTGATGCTTTCCGCAATCTGCATAGCAGTCGTTCCTTCGGCGTATTCTTTTACGGAATTATCCGGAAATGTAATCTTTATCATAATCTGTTCACTATAAATTCCTAAAAATTAATCAGGATGCAAATTTAGTATTCTTTTTTTGTTAAACAGAACTTTTAGGAAAAAAGTTTCTGCTCCGCAACCTTTTATAAAGAAAGACGCCCAGGACAAACAACAGAATCCCTCCACATACAAAGTAACCGGGCGAACGGATCGTCCGGCGGGATTCCGCCCGAACAGCAGTCATCCCAACCTGCCGACCCGCATAATCATGCTGCTTTTGCACCACCACTTTGCCGGTATCGATAAGCTGTCGCCGGTGGTCCACCTGCAAGGTAGTGACTGTCTGCGGGTACTGCTTGCCGGCACTGTCCGGCGCGGTGTAGACAACCCGGCGTATATTCCAGACTGCCGTATCGACCAAATGGATATCCCGTTGACACACCTCGGTCCCACGCGATGAAAACCGGACAGAATCGATACGGATGGTATTCTCCCGGCGCTGACTTTTCCGGCTTCCTCCACAGCCCGACAATAAAAACGTCAACACCAAAAGCCGCAAAATCACCTGCATCCGGTTTGCCCCGGAACGCTTCAGCGACAAATGCAGGAAATTCCGTTTCCGGTAATGAATCGCCTGGTCAAACTCCAACCCCGACCACCGTAGAAGAGCTAAAAGCTTTGCCACATCCGGCACATAACAATCCGCCGCCTCCCCTTTCGTATGCTGGCTGTCCGGCACTCCTCCGACCAACCGGTTCACCTCTTTACAACGATAACCGCTTGTCACCACGATCGGCCCGCCATACAATCGGCGAAGCGGCTCCAGTAAAGCAGTAGCCAAATACTTCAACGCCTCGCAAGCCTCCTCTGCCGGCCTGTTGTCAATCCCATTCTCCACCGCAACCCGGCTATAACTCATCTCCTCCAACGTAAAATGCTCCTCCATATCCTCTCTTTTTTTAATTTTCAATTTTTAATTCTCAATTTATAAGAGTAGTCCACCCCAAACAGCGCCCCCGCAAACGTGCAGATCTCCCCGAAAGCCACCAACACGCTGCTATCGACCATCCCCCGCGGATCAATCCAAAACCCGCAAAAGAGCAAAACAATCCCGCTCATAGTGAGCAGGATTGCCATTGTCAACTGAACCGTCAACCTCTTCATGAATTATGAATTTTGAATTATGAATCTTCAAACTTTCAACTTTCACCTCTAAAGAATTCCCGGTCTGTCCTCCGGCTTGTTCACCGTACCGGAATCATCTGTTTCCGGCGTAATCCGTTCGAAACTCGTAAGGCTTTTCATGGTGCGCAAAGCCCTTCCGGGAAGGAAACGGACACGAGGTTCGCGGATCAGTCCCGTACTGAAATCACCGGCACCCACAACTCCCGTTGATCCGAAATTCAAACGGAAAGTACCCAATTCACCCACACTCACACGACGCCCATTACGCAAATGACGGGCCAGAACCACATTTACACGATCCAGTACAGCTTTCACACCGGCACTACCGGCAACCGTACTGTCCCCGACCTCATCGATAAAATCTTCAAACGTAACCAGGTCCCCACTGATCATTTGCGCATACAACTTTTCAGGAATATCTTCCTGATCAACACCTAAATTTCTTCTCTGAACCAATTTGTACTTAAGAGCCATAATCTTTAAATTTTAAATGATTAATAATTTGTTTTTGATCACAATGCAAAGATAAAGCCCTCCAAAACCCAGCTTTCCCCGTAATAGCAACACACACCTACCCGAGTCAGCACAGAGTACCAACCATTTAAGCCCCCCTGTAAGCGATCTACAGGAGAAGTCTCATTCTATTATAGTAAAAGGATTTGCCGCTTATTTAACTTTATACAACGTGTGCGGCCGCAAGGAAGTCCGTTCAGCCTTGACTTTTTGAAAATAATATCTATTTAATGCCTTGATAAAATGGAAAAGACAAGAAGTTATCGCTTCTTTATGAGGAAAGAAACTACTTAATAAGTTGTATAAGGTCAAAATACATAGGGAAAGTATCTTCACAAGATTCATTCACAAGAGGTCGGAAACCATTTTTCTCATAAAAAGATACAGCCGAATGATAAGCATCCACTGTTAGAAAACGGGTTGCTGATACAGACTGATGGTTGATGAGCATTTGCTTGACAGCTGAAACAATGTCAGTACCAATACCTTCACCACGATGGGAAGCCGCTACGCCTAATCTACCAATTTTAACAGCAGGATAACTTCCCAAATGCTTTTGGTGCGGAAATGCTTTACGAAGTTTTCTCCAAAGATTCTTATCCATAGTTGTCTGGGATATTTTATCATTAAGCAAACTGAAGAAAGCGATCGTTTCCTCATCGTCTTCCCATATAAAAGTGTTGGCTATCAACTGCTCTTGATAAAAACGGGCATCTTCCAACAAAAAACCATTCAAATCATCGTCTCCGCAATTGAATGGTTTTATAATCTCTGTGTCTTCAATCTTAATCAGTCTCATCAAGGAAGTCACATCATAAACGTTGCTATTTTCTTCAATTTCTCATAAGCAGCCTTAATTCGCTGCTTTTCCTGTTGGGAAGCAGGCTTAACATCCTGCATGGATTCCAGAAACCGCTTAGCATCTTCACCAAACAGTATCGGGGTTTCTTTAATCGGTCTTGCCATATTGCTTTCTCCTTTCTATTTAATACTGTTCGCAAAGGTAAGCTATTTATCTTTTATCTCCAACACAATCACTTCAAAGTCGTTCAGTCTCCACCTTTAAATCATCATTTTATAATTCATAGATTCAGACATCCCGGCTCATTATCCAAACGAACCAGGTCCATCAAGTCGCAGAGGTCGTCGGTTGTGGCGGAGTCTTTGCGCAGTTTGTCGCTCAGGTAATCTACTGTTTCGGGGAAGTCGAAAGCGAGGAGCAGGCAGAAAGACAGATGCCTGTACGACGGGACGCCGCCGTTGCCTTTCCCTTCCGATAGCGAGAGCAGCCGCCGAAGTAAGACGGGTTCGCGGAGGATGTAGACCAGCGAGCCGAACACCGTGTGCCGGCGCAGGTAGTCGACGGTCCGTTGCTTGTCGTGCAACAACAGGTTTGTGAGAAATGTACGGTAACTTTTTGCAAGCGTGTCCCACTCCGTAAAAGCGGCGTCGTAGGCCGCCTTGTAATAGTAGGGATGCTTTTCGACAGGTAACGTACTCAATTTAAGGTTAAACTTCTTGACCGAAGGGATTTCCTTCCCAAATAACTCTTTTAAGTCTTGATACATAGAACGGGCGCAGAAGATTCTGATTTTCCCTCTGCGCCCGAAAAGCCACCGGACAGATCGGTTATAGCTTTCGCAGTGGTTGAAAGAAACGCTCCGTCAAACGCAGTTCTTCTATTACGATTCCGGCCGCAGCTTTCATTTCCTGAACGGCAGGAAGACAGATTCCGTAGCTGGTGGCCAGTGCGCCGGGGAAGACAATTTCCACCATATAATGGTCTTCCGGCAAAACCATCGAAACCGACAAGATGTGTTTTTCTCCGTATCTATCCATGCGATATTTAGTGCTGATTATTTTGATATTGTTTTGAAATGATAAATGATGATTTATCGGTGTATCAAACGAGGTTTACCTCGTGCCATAGGCTCTCTTTTGCCGTCTGCTTCAGAGACTGTGTGAAAAAGACTTATTCTCCAATCAGATCAATACGCAGCCACGTTGTTTTTTGAAAAGTGAGATAGCCCCAAAAAGGCTGTTTAGAACGATAAAAGTCGA
>NZ_QUDI01000055.1:0-33212 GCF_003477465.1 Parabacteroides sp. AF48-14 | reverse complement strand
CATTTATTAGATTTCGAGTCTCTCTTAAACCTGAAAAATGCGTTTTATACAAATAGCCCCCCGAATAGTTGAAATTAGAAGGGATCTTATTTAAGAAAAAGTGAACCATAAGAGCAGGCTTCGTGAGGGCAGTTCGCGAACTGCCCAATAGCGACGGATAGAAACTTTTGTTGACACGAAGGGCGGTTCGCGAACCGCCCCTACGAGGTCTGTTTGATTCACATCTGCAAAAAAACGAATCCCCGAATAAAAAAGGCTTTTGCCATTGTCTAATTCTTTTACAGCACTGTCCAATTTTTTGACACTCGTTCAAAATGAATATATTATTAATGCTTTGTATTATAATGGATTGACTATTTTGGCACGCTCTTTGCATTTTATCAGGTAGAAAATAATACAGCAATGAAAAAGATAATAATTACAACAGTTCTTTCGTTTAGCCTGCTTGCCCCGATGTTGGCGCAGGATAAAATCTGGAGTTTGGACGATTGCATGCGGTATGCGGTGGAAAACAGTCCGAAGGTGAAACAACAGGCCTATACAAATAATACATATCAAGCCGAGCAACAATCGGCTGTAGCCTCTTTTTTACCTACTATCAGTACACAGGTCGATGCTCAATACAGGTTCGGTCGTTCTGTTGACCCGGGGACTAATACTTATGTAAATACGTCAACCTTTAATAATGGCTATGGTGCTTATGCTTCATTGCCGCTTTTCAGAGGGGGACAGTTGATTAACCAATGGCGTCTGGCCAATGTGAACCGCCACATGGGTAGAAATGATTTGCAGAAACAGAAAGATGATTTGGCAATCAGTATTATGGATGCCTATATTACCGTCGTGTATTACCAGGGACTGGTAAAAATGTGTGCCGATAAGTTGGAAGATAGTAAGCGCCTTTTATATAAAACCCAACGTCAGGAAGAATTAGGGCTTAAAGGTAAGGCGGATGTTGCCCAGATCGAGTCGCAGGCTGCCGGTGACGACTATAATCTGACGCATCAGCAGAATCTCTACAATACGGCGATGATGACGTTGAAGAATGCGATGAACTATCCTTCCGATCTGGAACTGGAAGTCGATACGGTTGTACCACAGGTAGAAAGCATACGGGCCGAAGAGTCTATCAGTGCGATACAGGATTATGCCATGGCAAATAACCCGACCGCCTTGCAGGCCGAATTTCAGTTGAAAACCAGTAAAATGAACTATTTAATAACAAAAGGGAAGTTGCTTCCGTCTCTCTCTGTCGAAGCCGGTATTTCGACCAGCTATTTTGAGAATTTAAAGTCTGAAACTGCTGCATCTTCTTTCAAAAGCCAGTTTAAGAATAACCGCGGGGAATATATTTATTTCAGTTTTAGTTTTCCATTGTTCGATGGCTTATCACGTATAACCAATCTGCGCCGGGCCCGCAATAATGTCCGGATCGCTTACGAAAAGCAGACGGAGACACTTCGCCAGCTGCAGAAAGATGTAGAATTGGCTGTCCTCGACAGAGAAGGTTATGCAAAGGAAACGATTCAGATGGAAAAGAAAGTAAAAGCTGATGATTTGGCATATCAGGTTACACTTCGTAAATTTGAAGAAGGATTGATGAGCCCGCTCGATGTACAGACAAATGCAACGACTTTACTGAACTCAAAAGCCGATCTTTTACAGAGACGTCTATTATATCTGATGAAATGCAGGCAAGTCGATTACTATAAGGGCCAGCCGCTTATAAATGAGAATTGAGAATTGAAAATTGAAAAATAAAAACATACAATCATGGATATACAGTTAGAAAAAAAGAAAGGTCTTCAGAAGAAGCATATTCCTTATGTAGCAGGTGGTGCTTTTTTCCTGGTTTTGGTAGGATGGATCATTTTCGGTGATCATGCTTCGACATTGAAGGTGGATGCCCGCGGTATTAACATCGGGAATGTGACAAAGGAACAGTTCAACGACTTTGTTCGCGTGGACGGACAGGTGCAGCCGATCACGGTTGTGCAGCTTAGCCCCGAAGAAGGCGGTATCGTGCAGGAAAAAGTTGTGGAAGAAGGTGCACAGGTGAAGAAAGGGGATGTTATTGTCCGTCTTTCCAACTCCGGCCTCGACCTGCAGATTCTGGATGCGGAAGCCCAGTTGGCGGAAAAGCAGAACTTCCTGCGTAACACACAGGTGGCAATGGAACAGGATAAGTTGAACAACCAGTTGGAAAAGGCTCAATTAGATGTGGATATCACACGCTTTCGCCGTGCGTACAACCAACAGAAGAAGCTGTATGAAGAAAACCTGATTGCCAAGGAAGAGTTTCTGAAGGCGCAAGAAGACTATGAACTGGCAAGCAAGAAATATAATTTGGTTGTGGAACGTTTGCGTCAGGATTCCATCTCCCGTACAATCCAGATGGAAGAAATGGAAACCAGTTTGGCCAATATGCGTAAAAATATCGCATTGGTGCACGAACGGAAAGAACACCTGAATGTCCGTTCACAGATCGACGGAGAATTAGGTTTGCTGGATGTCGTTTTAGGCCAGAATGTTTCCGCCGGACAGAAGATCGGACAGATCAACGACCTCTCGGATTATAAGATCGAAGTCATGATCGACGAACATTATATCGACCGCGTAAAGCAGGGATTATCTGCAACTTTCGAACGCCAGGGCGCTAACTTCGCATTGAGCGTACGCAAGGTTTATCCGGAAGTGCGTGACGGCAAGTTCCGTACGGATTTCGTTTTCACAGGCGAACGTCCCGATAATATCCGCAGCGGACAGACTTATTATATCAGCCTGGAACTTGGTAAGCCGACAGAAAGCATCATCATCCCGCGTGGAACATTCTTCCAGAGCACGGGCGGCAGCTGGATTTTCGTACTCGACAAAGACGGCAAGAAGGCTTATCGCCGCAAGATCAAGATCGGACGTCAGAACCCGCAGTACTATGAAGTGATCGACGGTCTGGAAGCAGGCGAGAAAGTTATCGTCTCCAGCTACGAAAGCTATAAGGACAACGAGGTTTTAGTATTGGAATAATATTACTGGACGCAGATAGCGCAGAGGACGCAGAATAACGCAGACAATATTAATTATTAAAAAACAAGTCTGCGTCCTCTGTGCTATCTGCGTCCGGTAAATTTTATCCGAAGATGATGCAAGGTTTCTTTTCGCCTTGCATTTATTGTATATAAACGATTTATAAAACGAAAAGAATCATGAAGAAACTTATTTTTGCCTTATTTGTACTTTGTGCGTTCGCCTCTTGTGATAATGGCGACGATGTTGTGCCTAAAAAAGACCGCACGGATATTCCGCTGACCAAGTCCGAACAAGCCCTTGCCGATGCAGGCAACGATTTCGCCTTTTCCCTGTTCCGCCAGGTCAGCAACAGCCATGCACAGCCGGCTAATATAATCCTGTCGCCGATCAGTGTCAACTACATGATGTCCATGCTTAATAACGGAGCGACCGGAAAGACAGCGGAAGAGATCGCCCGGACATTGGGATTTGAGGGAGCGCAGCCTGATGAGATAAATGCGTATAACCAGAAGATGCTTGTCGCCTCTGCCGACATCGACCCGCAGGTAACGGTTCATACGGCGAACTCCATTTGGGTAAGAAACGGACTTAACGTATTGCCGGCTTTCTGGGAGGCGAATGAGTCCTATTATAAAGCTACTGTGCGTAACCTGGATTTCTCCAAACCGGATGCCTTGAAACAGATCAACGACTGGACTTCCAAGAATACGGATGGCCGGATTCCGAAGATATTGGATGAGATCAATCCGAATGCCAGCATCTATTTATTGAATGCAATTGCTTTCCGGGGCGAATGGAGCACGCCTTTCGAGACAAGCAATACGAAAAAGGATCTCTTTACCGATGCACAGGGACGTGAACAGGAGGTGCAGATGATGAATGCCTCTTTTTCCGGCGTTGTTTGCGAGCATGAGAAGTTCCGTATGTTGTCACGCTCGTACGGCAACGGCGCGTTTTCCATGTCGATCCTATTGCCGGACGAAGGTGTGACGAATGCCGAAGTGATCGCCTCGTTGACGGGTGAATCGTGGAGACTGCTTCCCGGGAACCGTAACGGTTATCAGATTCATTTGAAGTTACCCCGTTTCTCGACTTCATACGATATCGAACTGAATGATGTCTTGCAGGCGTTAGGCATCACATCGGCATTTTCCGCCGCGGATGCAGACTTCTCCAAACTGAGCCGGGAACGGATCTTTTTGTCGCGCGCCTTGCAGAAAGCCCGCATAGAGGTAGACGAAGAAGGGACGAAAGCTGAAGCCGTCACAATGGGCGAGGGCTGGGTTTCTTCGCCGGGTCCGAGACCGGAAATGCAGAAGATGGATTTCTTCGTGAACCGCCCGTTTATTTATCTGATCAGCGAATACAGTACGGGCGCGATCTATTTCATTGGTGAGATAAACAAGATCGAATAAGTTCCACCACCTTCGGAACTGCCGCTTCAACAACAGGCGTCAGTTCCATTCCCACCTCGCTGATATCCGCTGCGGAGATAACGATCAGCTGGATATCCGGCAGTTTCCCAGTCAATATCATTGCCTCGATCATGTCTCGGAGACCGATCTCGTGCGCACTCATAAGCGGAGGGAAGTCTGTTGCATAGCGCGGACGGATCAGGCGGATGGTGCCCGGCGGATTATTGTCGAGCGTGGCGTCGACCATGATAATCCGGTCGTAATCCTGTATCCAGGCGATCAGGTGCAATCCGCCTGTCCCGCCGTCCATCAGGGAGACGTTGGGAGGCAGTTCCTCATTTTCTAAGGCGCGGATTACGTGGATGCCGACACCTTCGTCTTTCAACAGTAGGTTGCCGACACCCAGGATCAATATCTTTTCATTCATTTTTACGGGCTGATTTGGTGATTGTTTCGGCTGTCTCCGTTACTTCTTCCTTATCGGCAATCTCTTCCTCGATAAACTTCCAACCGCCGATGATGGAAGACGTTTCACCGCGTTGCTCGATATAATCATGGTAGAACACCAGGTAAATGTGCACGATAGCAAAAAGGATGAAGAACCACATCAGGAAATGATGAATCTCGCGTGCCACCAGATCGCCTCCCATCAACGGGACTGTCCAGGCAAAGAGTTGTGGAAATATGGACTCGCTCATCTTGGCATACAGGCCGAATCCGGTGATGGATTGCAGCAGGAACGCCCAGAAGATGCCGAAATAGATCACACTCGCCAACGCGTTATGCCCGATACTGTCTACCGGCTTGTTCTTGATCATCAGGATATCCACCTTTATCACTTCGACAATCTCTTTCCATTGCGACTTCTTCAGCGGGATGAAGTTGTTCCAGCGCGCATACCGGTTCCCGACGAATCCCCAATACAAGCGGAAAACGAAGTTAAAGAAGAACACGAACGCCGCCACAAAATGGATGAAGCGCACCGTTCCGAACCAATAACTGAAGTTAGCCTCTGTCTCTGTCATGATGGCGGGCGGATCGGCTATGATAAAACCGGTGATGCAGAGTATCACGATACAGAGTGCATTCAGCCAGTGATAGATGCGCACGGGAAGTTCCCACACATATACTTCTCTTAAACGTTTCTTACGACTTTTCATTGAACTGCATGATTAAAACATATCCATTTGATGCACATATTTCCCCTCTTCGTCGTACAGGTGCACGGCACAAGCTAAGCAGGGATCGAACGAGTGGATGGTACGGAGAATCTCCAACGGCTGTTTCGAGTCGTACACCGGCGTACCGATCAGGGCCGATTCGTAGGCGGAAAGGATGCCCTTTTCGTCACGCGGAGAGGCATTCCAGGTTGTCGGCACGACCATCTGGTAGTTTTTTATCTTCTTGTCCTCGATCACGATGAAGTGGGCGAGGGCCCCGCGCGGTGCTTCGGTCAAGCCGACACCTTGCGCCTGTTTGGGCCAGGTTTCCTTTTCCCACATATAATGGTTGACCATGCGGGAATCGCCGTTCTCTAAGTTCTTGATCAGGCGGTCGTAGAACTCCAATGCCCAGTCGGCAGCTAATTTGCTTTCCAGTCCGCGGGCAGCTGTGCGTCCGAGGGTCGAGAAGAGGGCTTCGGCCGGCAGGTCGAGCTGTTTCAGGGTATCGTCGATCAGGGTCTTTTGCGGTTCCTTGCCGGCGGCATACGCCACGATCATACGGGCCAGCGGACCGACTTCCATCGGTTCTTCTTTCCAGCGCGGCGTCTTGATCCAACTGTATTTATCTTTCACATCCAGGTGTGTGTAGGGCGGACGGGGACCGGTGTAGTTCAGGTTTGTTTCACCTTCGTATGGATGCAGGCCGGCTTTGTCGCCTTGCGTATAGGTGTACCAGGAATGGTAAATATATTCCTTGATTTCTTCGGACGAGTTGGCATCGACGGGATGCACTTGGCTCAAGTCGCGGTCCAGGACGATCCCGCGCGGCATCTTGTAGCTGTCCGTATCCCCATATTCGAACATCGGGAAATCACCGTAGGAGAGATAGTTCCTGACGCCGCCGCCGATCTTGCTCCATTCGTCCTTATAGACATTCGCGATCATCAGCAAATCGGGGACATAAACTTGGTCGATAAAGGTCTTTGCCTCCTGTAGCTT
This sequence comes from Parabacteroides sp. AF48-14, assembly GCF_003477465.1. Lineage (NCBI taxonomy): Bacteria > Pseudomonadati > Bacteroidota > Bacteroidia > Bacteroidales > Tannerellaceae > Parabacteroides > Parabacteroides sp. AF48-14. The sequence continues at coordinate 26,608 of NZ_QUDI01000055.1, read as the reverse complement.
TTGTTTGACCAGGTCAAGGCGCTCGGTGTTGACGGCGTTGGCCTCGTTCAGGTCGATGCTGCACGGCATACCGCCCACTAAGTAGTTCGGATGCGGGTTCTTGCCACCGAAAACGGCATGCACTTTCACCACTTCCTTCTGCCATTCGAGGGCTTCGAGATAGTGGGCTACGGCAATCAGGTTCTGTTCGGGTGTCAGCTTATAGGCCGGATGTCCCCAGTAGCCGTTGGCGAAGATGCCGAGCTGTCCGCTGCCGACAAACTTCGTGAGCCGTTCTTTCAGTGCCGTGAAATAGCCGACAGAACTTTTCGGCCAGGGCGAGAGTTGTTGGGCAAGCACTGAAGCCTGGGCGGGATCGGCTTTGAGGGCGGAGACGACGTCCACCCAGTCGAGCGCATGCAACTGGTAAAAATGGACGACATGGTCGTGCATATATAAAACTGCCTCCATGATGTTGCGCACCAGTTGGGCATTGGGAGGTATCACGATATCGAACGCATTCTCAACCGCCCTGACAGAACAAAGGGAGTGGATGGAGGTGCAAACCCCGCAGACACGTCCTACGAATACCCAGGCATCGCGCGGGTCGCGGTCTTTCACGATTGTCTCGATTCCGCGCACCATCGTACCGGAGCTATATGCGTCCTTGATCTTACCATTCTCTATTTCGGCCTCTACACGAAGATGGCCTTCTATGCGGGTAAGCGGGTCTACTACTATTCTTTCTGACATGACTCTTTTGAATTAATAATTGATAATTAAGAATTAAGAAATGGAGGTTAGATGGTGGATTTGCTTTCGGGCTCATCGTTGTCGATCAGTTCCTTCTTGCGTATGTTAGTGGCTACGGCGTGTACGGCAATGCCGGCAACAGTCGCGGCGCCTACTGCCAGGCCGATCTGGTCGGCGGTTGCTCGATACCAAAGCCATGCACGTCGGGCAGTCGTTTATAGAAGGGACTCATGTCCCAGAACCCAGCTTCGCTGCACCCTAAGCAGGGATGCCCGCTCTGGATCGGGTAGCTGGTGCTCTCGTTCCATTTAATGATACCGCAGGAGTTATAGGTGTTCGGCCCTTTACAGCCCACCTTGTAAAGGCAGTAACCGCGTTTGGCATTCTCGTCGTCGAAACTCTCGACAAAGAGGCCGGCGTCGAAGTTGGCACGGCGGTAACAGGTGTCGTGCACGCGGCGGTTGTAGAACATCTTCGGACGTCCTAATGCGTCAAGCTGCGGCATGCGGTCGTAGGTCAGCATATAGACGATGACGCCTGTCATTACGTCGGCGATAGGAGGGCAGCCCTGCACGTTCATCAGCGGTTTGCCTTTGATCAGTTTGTGGATGGCTTTCGCTCCTGTCGGATTAGGGTTGGCGGCCTGTACGCAGCCGGCCGATGCGCAGTTGCCCCATGCGATGATTGCTTTTGCTCCTTCGGCGCATTCTTCGACGATCTGCATCGCGCTCTTTCCGCCGACACAGCAGTAGGCTTCATCGCGGGTAGGGATGGAGCCTTCGATCATCAGGAGATATTCTCCCCAATATTTCTTCATGGTCTCCTCTTTGCAGGCTTCAGCCTGGAAACCGGAGGCAGCCATCAGCGTCTCTGTGTAGTCGAGTGAGATGTTATCGAACAGCAGGTTGCCCACCGTAGGATGATAGGAGCGGATGAACGATTCGCTACAGCAGGTGCATTCCTGCAGGTGGAGCCAGATGACAGGCAGTCGGGGCTTCGTTTCGAGTGCTTTTACAACTTGTGCCACACCGCTCGATTCGAGTCCGATAAGGGCGGCAACGGTGGTACAGAATTTCAGGAAATCCCGGCGCGAGATGCCTTTCTCCAGGCATTCTTCGTAGATAGACGGTCTTTTATTATCCATATCTTAGTCATTTGTGTTTCTTTCTTCTCCCTAAATCAGCATATCCTCGGCAACTGCTCTCCGCTGAGCATATCGACGATCCGGTAGTTGCCATACAAGGTCTTCATCTTCACCAACGGCTTGCCTTTCATGGCGATATGGCCAATGACGGCAGCTCCTTTCCCTTCGGGACTGTTTCGCATGATAGCGAGCGCTTCGTCCGCCTTCTCTTCCGGCAGGATTGCCAGCACCAGGCCCTCGTTGGCCACATAAAGCGGATCGAGGCCCAATATCTCCGAAGCTCCGCGCACAGCATCCGGGATGGGCAGCGAAGCCTCGTCCAGGATAATCTCCACACCGGCAGCCTGTGCGATCTCGTTCAGTGTCCCGCTCACGCCTCCCCGTGTGGGGTCGCGCAGGACATGGACGTCCTCTATAGAATCCAACAAGCCGGCAATCATATTGTTCAGCGAAACTGTGTCGCTTTTCAGGTTTGTCTCGAATCCGAGACTTTCGCGGGCGGAAAGGATGGTGATGCCGTGAGGGCCGATCGGTCCGCTGCATATCACCACGTCGCCGGGTTGTGCCCTGTCGGGGGAGATGCGGACACCTTCGCGTACGACACCGATGCCGCTTGTATTGATGAACAGTTTGTCGCATTTGCCCCGTTCCACCACTTTCGTATCGCCAGCCACGATCTGCACGCCAGCCCGTTCGGCAGCAGCTTTCATCGACCCGACGATGCGTCGGAGGTCAGACAGCGGAAGCCCTTCTTCCAGTATAAACCCAGCTGTCAGGTAAAGCGGACGGGCGCCACAGCAGGCAAGGTCATTCACTGTCCCGTTCACGGCCAGATCGCCGATATCACCGCCGGGAAAGAAGATCGGGTCTACTACGAAGGAATCGGTTGAGCAGGCCATCCGCCCGGCTTCCACTGGAAAGACGCATCCGTCATGGTCCTGTTCCAACAACGGGTTGCGGAAGGCAGGGTAGAAAATGCCGCTGATCAGTTCGTGCGTCAGCCGTCCCCCGCCGCCATGTGCCAGTAGCACGCAGTCGGAGTCGGTAAAAGGGAGGGGACAATTGGTTGTTATCATATCTCGTTGTCTTATTTGTATTTATAATAAGCTGCACATACACCTTCCGATGAAACCATCGGCGCACCGGCCGGATGTTCCGGAGTACAGCGGGTCCCGAAGAAGGGGCAGTCTTTGGTTTGTTTGATTCCTCGCATGATGTCGCCGGCGATACACCGCTCCCTTCCCGCGCTCGACACGGAATCGCAAAGAGGCTGCTCGTCAGCCGGCAAAGGAAAACGCCGGGCGGCATCGTATCGTGCAAACGCTTCTTTCAGACGCATCCCGCTTTGTGGAATTATCCCGATCCCCCGCCATTCCTGGTCGCAGCTTTCAAGCATCTCCGCCATCAGGGCGCGGGCTGCAGGATTTCCCTCTTCGGGAACAGCCCGTTTATAGGCATTTTCAACCTTATATATACCCGCTTCCAGCTGAAGCAGGCAGCGGTAGATGCCATAGAGCAGGTCGGTCGGTTCGAACCCGGTGACGACCATCGGTGTTTTATATCGGGCAGTCAGGTGGTGATAGGCTTCGTTCCCGGTTATAGCACAGACATGACCGGCTGTCAGGAAACCGTCCACGCGTGACCCGGCGTCTGTCAAGATCGCCTCTATAGCCGGCGGAACCATGAACAGGGAAGTGAGCAATGAGAAGTTATCCAGTTTCCGGCGTATCGCCTCTTTCAGGGCCATCACGTGCACCGGGGCAGTCGTCTCAAACCCTATCGCGAAGAATACAATTTGCTTATCCGGATAACGGACAGCCAGGTCTACGGCGTCCAACGGCGAGTACAACATTCGGACATCCGCCCCGTGCGCCTTCACCCGGAGCAGGTCTTCCCGGCTTCCCGGCACGCGCATCATATCGCCGAAAGAGGCCAGTATGACATCCGGCCGTTTCGCCAGTCCGAGCGCCCGGTCGATAATCCCGACAGGTGTCACACAGACCGGGCAGCCCGGTCCGTGAAGCAGCCTGACTTTTTCCGGCAGCATCTCTTCCAGGCGATACCGGGCGATGGCATGCGTTTGTCCTCCGCATATCTCCATGATATGCCAGGGTTTCGTCACCACCTTCCGGATAACCCGCACAAGTGACCGGACCTGTTCCGTATCCCGGTATTCGTCAATATATTTCATTCGATTGTCAGTTTCTTCAGATCTTCCAGCGTTTCGCAAGCCTGTTCGGCATCGACAACGGCAATCGCCATCCCGGCATGTGCCAGGACATAATCACCTTGACCTGCATCGACCCATTGGATGCAGATGTTTTTCACAATCCCGCTAAAATCTACTTTAGCCATTTTAAGCTCAGGAATAGAATCGTCGACGCTCAGTATTTTTCCAGGTATAGCAAGACACATAGTAATATAATCTTTGTTATATTTATCTAACTCCAAAAGTAGGCAATATGTTCAGAAGAAATGTATCATATCACACATTTCTGTTTATCTCCCGGATAGATATAATTTATAAGGGTTATAGAAAATAGCCATTCGGCATGTTTGTTTATTCTTAGGAAAGGGGTTACATTTGTCAAAACGTAAATTGAAAAGATGAAAAAGACGGGTGTTGTCATATCGGTTCTGACCATTCAGGGTTTAGTACAGGGAGTAGGCTTCCGCCCGTTTATCTATCGCATAGCCAGCGAGATGGGGATTTGTGGGGAGGTGGACAACCGGAATAACGGGGTCTGCATCCGTGCCGCCTTGACTGCCTTGCAGCGTGAACAGCTTATCGGGCGTATCTGGCGCGAACATCCTGTTGTGGCTTCCATTCATCGTATTTCGGTTACAGAAGTCGTGATGGCAGAAAACCCCTATACGGATTTTCGTATTACTCCCAGTCGTTCGGATTCGGACGAAGTGACGCAGGTAGCTCCCGATATTGCCGTCTGTCCTGAATGTCTGCGCGACAGGAAAGCGCAACCGCACCGCCTGCAATATCCTTTTATCAACTGTACCCATTGCGGGCCGCGCTTTTCCATTATCCGCGATTTGCCTTACGACAGGCGGCAGACGACTATGTCGGCTTTTCCGATGTGCTCCGAATGCCGAAAGGAATATACGACCGTCAGCGACCGCCGCTTTCATGCCGAACCGGTTGCCTGTAACCATTGCGGGCCTTCTTACTACACATCATATAATAATAGGGAAACACTGACGGACTATCCGGAGCTGCTCGCCCTCTCATCCCACTTGCTTGGGGAAGGAGAGGTGATCGCGGCAAAAGGGATCGGCGGTTATCATCTGTCTGCGACGCGACGAACGAGCAGGCTGTCGCCCGCCTCGGGAGATCAAGCAGCGCGACGGGAAGCCCTTTGCCGTGATGTTCCGCAATCCGGAACAGGTCCGGCGGTTTGCATGGTTGAACGGGGTCGAAGAGGAATGTCTACTTTCGTGGCGCCGTCCGATCGTGTTGCTGAAACAACGCCGTCCGCTGGCCGCCTCTGTCAATCCGGGGATGCAGACATTAGGGTGCATGCTGCCTTATATGCCTATCCATGCGGATTGGTTCGAACGGTTGGATACGCCTGTGTTAGTAATGACAAGCGGTAATCTCAGCGATTGCCCGATTGCCATCACACCCGGAGAAGCCGAAAGGCAACTGGCGGGGAAAGTGCCGCTTTTGCTTCATCATAACCGGGATATCCATAACCGGGTGGATGATTCCGTCCTGCAGGTTTGCGGTGGACAGCCTTGCCTGATGCGCCGCTCGCGTGGATATGTGCCAGAGCCTTTCTTTGCCGATATGCCGGTGGAAGGAATTTTGGCTTTCGGTGCTGAAAAGGTGAACACTTTTGCATTGGGAAAAGGGGAGACGATCCTGCAAAGCCAGTATATCGGCGATCTGAAGAATTGGGAAACATACCGGTTTTACACAGAGTCGCTCGAACGTTTCCGGCATCTTTTCCGTTTCCGGCCGTCCCGCTTGGTGTGCGATTTACATCCTGACTATCTTTCGTCGCGCGAAGCGGAGCGTCTCTCTTCGGATCTGCATCTTCCTTTATTGCATGTACAACATCATCATGCACATGCGGCAGCTTGTATGTTGGAATATGGCCTCGATGAGCCGGTGATCGCACTCGTGCTGGACGGCACGGGCTTAGGCGATGATGGCAAGGCGTGGGGCGGTGAGATTTTCCTTTGCGATCGCAGGAGCTATAAGCGGCTTTCGCATCTGGAATATGTGCCGCTTCCCGGAGGTGACAAAGCTTCGATGGAGCCTTGGCGCATGGCGGTTGCCTTCCTGTGGCATTATTTCGGGGAAGAACTGCCTTTCCCGTCCGGCTTTGTGCAGCGAATCGGAGAGGCTAAAATACAAATGCTTCTGAAGATGATGGAGAAAGGCATTAATACGCCTTATACGTCCAGTGCAGGCAGACTGTTCGATGCTGTCGCCTCGTTATTGGGTGTTTGCGATGTTTCTACGCATCAAGCAGAAGCACCTGTCAAGTTGGAACAATTAGCATCGGATGAACATCAAAGCCGTTATTCTGTTCTAATAGAAGAAGAGGTTATTTCCATGCGTCCGGTGCTGAAAGGAATCTTAGAGGATCTGAATGCAGGCGTTCCGGCAGGTGATTTGTCCTCCCGCTTCCATAATACGCTGTCATGGTTGTTGTTGGAGAAAGCGAAGCTGTACAGGTTGCAAACGGGAGTGGAGAAGGTTGTGATTTCCGGCGGTTGCTTTCAGAACAAACGTTTGACGGAGCAGTTGCAGCGTATGTTTGCCAAGGAAGACATTCCCTTATATGTCCCGGGACGTATTCCCTGCAATGATGGAGGAATAGCTGTCGGACAACTGGCAATTGCAGCTTCTCTATATGAAGGAAAGTAGTATTGATTTAAAACAGAAAACATCTATCGTTGCCATGCACGAATTATCAATTGCTCAAAGTATCGTTCAATTATCCGAACAACAAGCCCGTGAACACCATTCTTCACAGATAGAAGAGGTGGAACTTGAGATCGGCAGGCTTGCAGGAGTCGAATTGCAGACGCTCGAGTTTGCGATGGAAAGTGCAGTGAAGGGAACTTTGCTCGAGAAGGCAAAGATCATTCGTCATTATATAGACGGGGAAGGACAGTGTTCCGATTGCGAGACGGTCTTTCCGGTCGGGAACTTATTTTCACCCTGCCCGAATTGTGGTTCTTATCTGGTTAATATCACAAAAGGGCGGGAACTAAGAATCAAATCAATTGTTATAAAATAAAACAAACGCTTATGTGTGGAACTTGCGGATGCGGAGAGCATCATCATCACGATCATGATCATGAACACGGACATGAACATCATCACCTTCATCATCACGATGAAGGGAAAGTCATAACACTCGAACAAGATATCCTTCAGCGTAATAATCTGTTGGCAGAACGTAACCGGGGCTATTTTGAAGCCAAGCATATTTTCTGCCTGAACTTGATGAGTTCGCCGGGATCCGGTAAAACGACCTTGTTGGAAGAGACGATACGGCGTTTGACCGCCGGAGTTGCTTCCGGACAGTCTTCGCAGATATATGTGATCGAAGGCGACCAGCAAACTTCGAACGATGCCGACCGTATAGCTGCGCTTAACGTTCCTGTTTTTCAGGTTAATACCGGAACTGGTTGTCATCTGGAGGCCGATATGGTCAATCATGCCGTTAAGCATTTGAACCCTTCCGACGGCTCTATCTTGTTTGTGGAGAATGTCGGCAATTTGGTTTGTCCCGCCATGTTTGATCTCGGAGAGGCGAAGAAAGTAGTTATTGTCAGCACTACCGAAGGAGATGACAAGCCTCTGAAATATCCTCATATCTTCCTGGAAGCAGATATCTGCATCATCAACAAGATCGACTTGGCTCCTTATCTGGAGACAGATGTGGAAACATTGCGCAGCAACGCCCTGAAGGTGAATCATCACCTGCAGTTGTTCGAAGTATCGGCCACCAAAGGGACAGGGATGGATGTTTGGTGCGACTGGTTAGTGGCTGAGTGTACAAAATGTAAATAAATTACCCTTGATTTAATGAATAAACGGATAAAAAGACTATATTTGTTCCCATTCATTGAACCAAATTGATCAAAATGTTATGATTAACCGAGAATTAATTAATCCTCAAAGCATCGTAGTGGTGGGAGGATCCAATAATGTACATAAACCGGGCGGCCGCTTAGTGCGGAATCTGCTGGACGGGAAGTACAAAGGCGAACTGTATGTCGTAAATGCAAAGGAAGACGATGTGCAGGGAGTAAAATCGTATCACTCCGTGCACGATATTCCGGATACGGAATTGGCTATCATATCTATACCCGGCCCGTCGTGTCCGGAAGCTGTGGAAGTGCTTGCCAAGGAGAAAAATGTCAAGGCTTTTATCGTCGTGTCTGCCGGTTTCGGAGAGGAAACGCATGAAGGCGGCATTTTGGAAGACCAGATGCTGAAGAGCATTAATGATGCCGGGGCTTCGATGATCGGTCCGAACTGTATCGGGCTGATGAATATAAATTATCACGGTGTCTTTACCCAGCCGATCCCGGAGTTTCATGCAGATGGTGTGGACTTTGTTTCCAGTTCCGGCGGTACGGCGCTCTTCATCATTGAATCGGCACTGACAAAGGGACTTCGTTTCTCTTCCGTTTGGTCTGTCGGCAATTCCAAGCAGATCGGTGTGGAAGATGTCATTGAATATATGGACCGAAACTTCGATCCTGTCCTCGACTCTAAGATTAAGATGCTTTATATCGAACAGATTAAGAATCCCGATAAACTCCTGTACCATGCTGCTTCTTTAATTCGCAAAGGCTGCCATATTGCAGCTATTAAGGCGGGAAGCACCGATGTGGGCAAGCGTGCAGCTTCTTCCCATACCGGAGCGATAGCCAATTCGGACTCTGCCGTAGAAGCCTTGTTCCGTAAAGCAGGTATCGTGCGTTGTTTCAGCCGTGAGGAGTTGACAACTGTTGCCAGCATCTTTACATTGAAAGAAGTTAGAGGGAAGAACTGTGCGATTATCACGCATGCCGGCGGTCCGGCCGTTATGTTGGCAGATGCATTGGAGAAAGGACGCCTGAATGTCCCGAAACTGGATGGTCCGGTTGCAGCGGAATTGAAATCCAAACTATATCCGGGTGCAGCCGTAGGCAATCCGATCGACATAATCGGGACGGGCACGCCTGAACATCTGGCTACAGCCATTGATTTCTGTGAAAACCGTTTTGAGGACATCGACCTGATGATGGTTATATTCGGCAGTCCGGGCTTGGTTAAGCTCTATGATACCTACGAAGTTCTCCATAAGAAAATGGAAGAATGCAAGAAACCGATCTTCCCTGTATTGCCTTCTATCGTGACGGCTGGTCCGGAAGTGAAAAGTTTCGTAAAGAAGGGACATGTAAACTTCTCCGACGAGGTAACGCTTGGTACGGCTCTTTCACGCGTGATCAACACGCCAAAGCCGATGAGCACGGATATCCAGTTATATGGAGTCGATGTTCCTGAAGTTCGCCGTATTATAGACCGTCTGCCGGGCAGCGGTTATCTGAGTCCGGAAGAAGTCCGTACGCTGTTGAAAGCAGCCCAGATTCCGGTAGTGGAAGAGTTTACATCGACCGATCGCGACGAACTGGTTGCTTTTGCCAAGAAAGTGAAATTCCCGGTTGTCGCCAAAGTAGTCGGTCCTGTGCATAAGAGCGATATCGGTGGCGTCGCTTTGAATATCCGCAGTGAGGAACATCTGATATTCGAATATGAACGTATGATGCGTCTGCCGGATGTGACCGCCATTATGGTGCAACCGATGCTGAAAGGGCAGGAGCTGTTCTTAGGAGCCAAATATGAAGATCGTTTCGGGCATGTCGTATTGTGCGGCCTGGGAGGAATCTTTGTAGAAGTATTGAAAGACGTATCGTATGGTTTGGCTCCTTTGTCGTATGATGAGACGTATTCAATGATACGCTCCTTACGAGGTTATCCTATTATAAAAGGTACGAGAGGCCAGCGTGGCATCGACGAACAGCAATATGCCGATATCATCGTCCGCCTGTCTACACTGCTCCGCTTTGCTTCCGAGATCAAGGAAATGGATATTAATCCGCTTGTAGCGACGGAACGCGGGCTATTTGCAGTGGATGCGCGTATACGGATTGAGAAATAAATACATTGTTAAAGTCTTGAAATTAAACAACCTGTATTCCGAAAGTTGGATTTGAAACTTTTGGAATACAGGTTATTTCTTTTAGGCTTTAAAAATTCCCGCACGCAAATGTAGTTATTTACCAGATATGGATAGTAAAAAATAGTTGTAAAACATCTAAAATTAATTAACTATTTATAGCTGTGCAACCTTTAAATAGCATATATTTGCATCATTGCAATCTGGAGATAGCAAAACTAAAATCTAAATTAATATACTGTCGAATATGGAAAGAAAAAGAGTTTACACATTCGGAAATGGAAAAGCCGAAGGTAAAGCAGACATGAGAAATCTGCTTGGGGGCAAAGGTGCTAACCTTGCCGAAATGAATCTGATTGGTGTTCCGGTTCCTCCGGGATTTACTATTACCACGGATGTTTGTTCTGAATATTATGATTTAGGCAAGGATAAAGTGGTCGAACTGTTGAAAGCAGACGTTGAGAAGGCTATTGCTAACATCGAGACGCTGATGAATTCAAAGTTTGGTGATGTTGCCAATCCGTTGTTGGTATCCGTACGTTCCGGTGCACGCGCATCTATGCCAGGTATGATGGACACGATCCTGAATCTGGGTTTGAATGACGAAGTGGTGGAAGGTATGAGCCGTAAAACGAACAATCCTCGTTTCGCCTGGGATTCATACCGCCGTTTCGTGCAGATGTACGGTGACGTCGTATTGGGGATGAAACCGACTAATAAGGAAGATATCGACCCGTTTGAAGCAATCATCGAAGAAGTGAAGGAAGCAAAAGGCGTTAAGCTGGACAACGAGCTGGATGTAGAAGACCTGAAAACACTGGTTGCTAAATTTAAGTCTGCAGTTAAAGCTCAGACAGGCAAAGATTTCCCGACTTCTGCGTATGAACAGCTTTGGGGTGCTATCTGTGCTGTATTTGACAGCTGGATGAATGAACGCGCTATCCTGTATCGTAAGATGGAAGGTATTCCTGCTGAATGGGGAACTGCTGTCAGCGTACAGGCAATGGTGTTTGGTAATATGGGCGAAACTTCTGCAACAGGCGTATGTTTCTCCCGTGATGCCGGTAATGGCGAAGATCTATTCAATGGTGAATATCTGATTAATGCCCAGGGCGAAGACGTGGTAGCCGGTATCCGTACACCACAGCAGATCACGAAGATCGGTTCACAGCGTTGGGCTGAACGTGCCGGCATTTCAGAAGAAGACCGCATAGCAAAATATCCGTCTATGGAAGAAGCTATGCCGGAAATCTACAAACAGTTGGATGAGTTGCAGACAAAGTTGGAAAACCATTATCGTGACATGCAAGACATGGAATTCACTGTACAGGAAGGCAAACTGTGGTTCTTGCAAACTCGTAACGGCAAACGTACCGGTGCTGCAATGGTCAAGATCGCAATCGACTTGTTGCATCAGGGAATGATTGACGAAAAGACGGCTTTGGCCCGTATCGAACCGAATAAACTGGATGAATTGCTTCACCCGGTATTCGATAAAGTGGCTGAAAAACAAGCTAAAGTATGGGTGAAAGGTTTGCCTGCATCACCGGGTGCAGCTACCGGACAGATCGTTTTCTTTGCTGACGATGCTGCCAAATGGCATGCTGATGGAAAGAAAGTCGTAATGGTCCGTATCGAAACATCTCCCGAAGACTTGGCTGGTATGGCTGTTGCCGAAGGTATCCTGACGGCTCGCGGCGGTATGACTTCTCACGCAGCTGTTGTGGCTCGTGGTATGGGTAAATGTTGCGTATCCGGCGCTGGCGCTTTGGAAATCGATTATAAGAATAAAACAGTTGAAGTAGACGGCGTTAAGTTGAAAGAAGGAGATTATATCTCTATCAACGGTACGACCGGAACTGTTTATGTCGGGAAGGTTGAGACAAAAGCAGCCGAACTGTCCGGTGATTTTGCCGAATTAATGACATTGGCAGATAAATATACGAAATTGCAGGTTCGTACAAATGCCGATACTCCGCATGATGCTATTATTGCCCGTAATTTCGGTGCCGTTGGTATTGGTCTGTGCCGCACGGAACATATGTTCTTCGATGGTGAAAAGATCAAGGCTATGCGTGAAATGATCCTGGCGGAAGATGCTGAAGGCCGTAAGAATGCACTGGCTAAGATTCTGCCTTACCAAAAAGAAGACTTCAAAGGCATCTTCAAGGCAATGGCCGGTTGTCCGGTTACTGTTCGTCTGCTCGATCCTCCTTTGCACGAATTTGTTCCTCACGATCTGAAGGGACAGGAAGAAATGGCAACAGCAATGGGTGTGTCGGTAAAAGAAATCCAGAAGCGCGTAGAATCACTTTGTGAACATAACCCGATGCTTGGACATCGTGGCTGCCGTTTAGGAAATACGTATCCCGAAATTACGGAAATGCAGACGCGCGCAATCTTGGGAGCTGCTTTGGAACTGAAAAAAGAAGGTATCGAAGCTAAACCGGAAATCATGGTTCCGCTGACTGGTATTTTATACGAATTCAAGGAACAGGAGAAGGTTATTCGTGAAGCTGCCGCACAACTGTTTAAGGAAGTGGGAGACAGCATCGACTTCAAAGTCGGTACAATGATCGAAATCCCGCGTGCAGCATTGACAGCTGACCGTATCGCTTCTTCTGCCGAATTCTTCTCGTTCGGAACAAACGACCTGACACAGATGACCTTCGGTTACTCTCGTGACGATATCGCTTCTTTCCTTCCGGTTTATCTGGAAAAGAAGATTCTGAAAGTCGATCCGTTCCAGGTTCTTGATCAGAATGGAGTAGGACAGCTGGTTCGTATGGCTACAGAAAAAGGTCGCGCTATCCGTCCGGACCTGAAATGCGGTATCTGTGGCGAACATGGTGGCGAACCCTCTTCTGTCAAGTTCTGTCATAAGGTTGGCTTGAACTATGTTTCCTGCTCTCCGTTCCGCGTGCCGATCGCACGTATTGCGGCAGCTCAGGCAGCTATAGAAGAATAAAACAACAGTCGATGAAAGTTCGATGCCCATGAAAATTTAGTTTCATGGGCATGAAACTAAATTTTCATCCGCATGGAACTATTTTTTCGTGCGGATGAATTTTTTTATCCTAAGGTGCTGCGAGTTGGCGTTCCGTAGAAAACTTTTTATTGACAAAATGTGCAGGAATAAAGATAAAATCATGTATATTTGTTTCCTGATGATGAACGAATAAACAATATCTACGTATGGAGCGGTATTTAATAATTAAGACGAGAGATGAATTGTTGCGTATTAAGATAGGGCAGATCCTCTATTTTGAAGCTGATAGAAATTACACCAAATTACTATTATCCAACGGGATCCAATTCACATTTGCAATTAATATAGGGAAAATAGAAGAAATATTGGAAAAACAGGTGGCTGGCTGTAATGCAATCTTAATGCGTGTAGGCAAAAGCCATATCATCAATAAAAATCATATCCTGCAGATAAATCTTCCCAAACAGAAATTGTTATTGCTAACGCAAGATGGGAAACCAAGGGAACTGGTGATATCCAAAGATCCATTAAAAGTGTTGAAAGATACGCTTGAGAAGGAAATGGGGAAGCCTGAAGAACCAAAAGCTGTTACAGAATGATTATAAAAATCGGAAAAGCGAATGATAATGACTTTGTAGTAGACGATCCTCATGTCAGCCGGTATCATGCGAGACTGATACGCGAAGAAGAGGGAGGATGTTGGCTACTTGAAGATTTGGACTCGACAAACGGAACGTTTGTGAATGGTGCTCAGATCGTCAAAAAGCGTGTGACACCCAGCGATACTATCAAATTAGGAGATAATTATGTACTGAACATTTCAGAAGCGCTAAAATTTAATAATGATTATAGCGAAGAGTTTGCGACTTTGAAGCAAGTATATGATAATTATATTCAAGCAAAAGTTAAGATTCAGTCATCTAATCAATTTAAAACCAGGTTATTCCAATCTTTACCTTTTGCAATACCCGGTGTAGTCGGAGTTGTGATAGGTTTCTTAGGAAAGGGAAGTCCGGAATTGTTCGGGGTGAGTCTGTTTATTACGGTTTGTGCTCCGACTGTCGGTATATATTTAGGTGCGAAACAATCGGCAAAGACACCACAGTTGTTGCAGGATTTGACCAATCAGTTCAAAATAGATTATGTTTGCCCCAAATGTGGAACGTTTTTAGGTGAAATACCCTGGGAGTCATTGCGCAACAGAAAACAGTGTCCGGTATCTTCCTGTAAAGCAAAATGGGTGAGTGAATAGTTTTCCGTTTTATATACTAAAAGTAATACTTTCGTACAGTAAACCCAAACATTTGATTATAAGGAACTATTTTGTATTTGGATGTCAATTCGTTTCCTTACTTTTGTTTCCAGAAAATTTAATTATAACATTATGCAAGAAGAGGATTACACATTCGTGACTTTAGACAGCGACGACTTTATGTTGGCTGACGCTGTTATCGTGGATGTGGACGGTGGAAACGACTTGTCGGATGCTGTAATGATTGATGAAAGTATTGATGCTTCTGATTTTATTACCTTGTCTGATGATACAATTATGTTGTCCGATGCAGATATGTTGGATACATATTCAACCGATATTGACGGGGCTGACATATCATTTATTTTATGATTTCCGTTAAATGTCCACATTGCCATGTAGGGTTAAAGGTAGACGAGGGGAAAATTCCCCTCGATATCACCTCTTTTAAATGCCCGAAATGCAAACAACTGATTCCTGTTTCTTTACTGTCCCAAAAGAAAGGAGATCGTACATCCGAATCGGAAACGGTTCTGATACAGCCGCTTCGTATGACAACCGGATATCTTTCTGTAATTGCAAATGACGATACGCCGGAACAGACCTTTCCTCTTCAAGAAGGCTCATATACGATCGGAAGAAAATCCAATGCCTCGAACGCTACTATCGGTATTGTAACGACTGATAAATCTATGAGTCGTGAACATATCCGGATAGAAGTAAAAAAAGATGCAAAAGGTGGATATAAACATTATCTTTCTGACAATAATAGTAAAAATCATACGTTATATAATAGCAATTACTTAGAAGATGGAGAGATTGTTGTACTGAAGAATAATGATGAGATCATTATCGGACACACAGTACTCCGTTTTAATGAATAAAAATAGTCTATGCTATGAATATAACGATCGGCAAACCTTGGGCAGTCAGTGAAAAAGGAGGCAGGTTGAATAATGAAGATTCCATCTATCCTCTGCCGGAAGCGGCTAAATCCAATCAGAAGTTATTTTTGGTGTGTGATGGTGTCGGTGGAGCTGAAAAAGGAGAGATCGCCAGTTCGCTGGCCTGTGATTCTTTCCAAACTTTCTTTTCAACCTTCCGCGAAGGTGAGCCAAGCTCTGATTTCATTAATAAAGCAATTCGCTATACAGAAGCACGCTTTGACGACTATACCGCAATTCATCCGGAAGCCAAAGGAATGGCAACCACTTTGACTATGGCCTTTGTCGGAACAGCTGGCATAACACTGGCTCATGTTGGTGATAGCCGGATTTATCATTTCAGACAAGGGAATATTTTATACCAAACCGAAGATCATTCGCTGGTGAATTCACTCGTGAAATTAGGAAAGATCAGCCGTGAGGAAGCCGTAAATCATCCACAGCGGAATGTGATTGTGCGGGCAATCCAGGGAACAAGTCGCCCGACAGAGGCAGATGTTGTCCTCCTAAACGATATTCAGGCAGGCGATTATCTGTTTATGTGTTCGGATGGCGTGCTTGAACGTCTTACCAATGAAGATATTTCTTTAATATTTAAGCAATCCGGAGGTCCGGAAGGAATTAAAAATGCAATTATGTCTGCTTGCAGTGGTAAAACGCGTGATAACTTCTCTTTTTACATCATACCTATACAAAATGTGTTAGATTCTACAGGAATTAAGCAAAATATTCTTTCTTTCCTTTATTCTTTTATATAAATAACGTAATTTTGGCAGATTAATAGAATTGCGCATAGTAGTTATGAATTTGCCAAACGGACATGTTCTTCAGAATAGAAAATATCGGATCACTCATGTAATTGGTCAGGGCGGCTTTGGTATAACTTATAAAGGCGTCTGGTATACGGAAGTAAAGGGTGCGTTAGGTACAGTGCAAACAGAAGTTCCTATTTGTATTAAAGAATACTTCTTTAAAGACTATTGTTACAGAGATACAGCATCTTTTGCCGTCAAAGTTCATTCTGAGACAGGAAGGGTGCTTTTCGATAAATTCAAGGAGAAGCTTATTAAAGAAGCTAAAATACTATCTGAGGTTCATCACCCTCATATTGTGAATGTGCTGGAAGTTTTCGAAGAAAACGACACAGCCTATATCGCTATGGAATACATTTCCGGTTGTTCCCTCAAATATATGATGGACAGAGAGGGTGTGTTGCCGGAGGCAAAAGTCCTCAGATATGTTCATGAAATAGGAGAAGCCTTCAGTTTGTCCACGAAAAGAATATTCTCCACTTGGATATAAAACCCAGCAATATTCTGATCGATTCATCGGGAAAAGCCCGCCTGATAGACTTCGGTGTGAGTAAGAGATATGATATCGAACAGCAGGAAACCAGTACGACCATGCTGACCTTATCAAAGGGTTTTGCTTCGATCGAACAATATGATAACGAAGGCACACAGAGTTTTTCCCCGTGTCCGGATATTTATTCGTTGGGAGCAACGATGTATAATCTGCTGACCGGAAAAATTCCGACGGAATCTATTTTGCGTGCGACACGTTCTTTACAAAACCCTTCGGAGTTGAATAAAGATATATCTCCCAAAACAGAAGCGGCTATAATCAAAGCTATGCAGATTATTCCGGCTGATCGTTTTCAGACAGTGTCCGAAATGATGGCTGCATTGGATTTTCCCCCGGAAGAGGAAGAACAGACGAATGGCCTTCAGGAGACTGACGGACAGGAAGATAATGAAGAAACAACTGTTCTGAGCCGGAATGACCAACAATTGCTGAACGAGAATGACGAAGATCGTACGATTCTAAATGAAGAAGAAATCAGCCCTCAGAAGCATAAGAAAAGAAGAAAAGGGGTACTAATATCCGTGATTATTGCTATATTTGCCTGCATAGGATCTGCTGTTGCTCTTTTGGTTCAAGGAAATAAAGCGACGATAAATCCGAGTACAACGGAATTGATTAATCCGATCGAAGAAAAGGAAGATTCAACTCAAGCGATTCAGGAGACAAAGCCAGACGTAGAAAAAGATGCACTTCCTTCCGTCAAGAAAAAGGAAACAGAAATCGCAAAGCAACAACCTGAAAAGCTCACACCAACAACAGTTGTACCGGAAAAGCAACCGGAGACAAAACAGGTCTTAGCTGAAGAGAAAAAAATAACAATACAACCTGTACAACCTTCTGTTGAAGAAATTAATGCGGAATACGACGCTTTGATTGCTTCCGGTAAGGATAAAATGGGAAAAGCTGATTTTACAAATGCAAAAAAAGACTTTACTAAAGCGAAAGAAACCAAGTTAACGGAAGAAGTCGTACGCCTCTTGATCTCTTGTGATGAAAAGGAAGCGGCAAAACTTCTGGCTGATAAAAAGGACCAATATGAGGTAAAGAAGACTTTCGGAAATTATACTATCGTACGAAAGAAATCGACAAAATTATATGGCGCAATCGATGTAAATGCGAATGAACGTATTCCATGTAAATATCTGAATGTTGGAATTGCTGAGAATGGTCGTGCTTTCGAGCGTAAAGATGGTTTGTTTGACATTTATGATGCTAATGGTGTATTGGTAAATGAAGGATCAACGTATTATTAACGTGTTTATGAAAAGACTTTGGATTTTGATTTTCTTTGTTGTTCTGCCAATGTGTTTGGCTG
This sequence comes from Parabacteroides sp. AF48-14, assembly GCF_003477465.1. NCBI lineage: Bacteria > Pseudomonadati > Bacteroidota > Bacteroidia > Bacteroidales > Tannerellaceae > Parabacteroides > Parabacteroides sp. AF48-14. The sequence goes on along the minus strand of NZ_QUDI01000055.1, from coordinate 8,663 downwards.
CTCAACAAAAAACTGAATATAACAGAAAAGGGGACGAGGCGATGAAACGTCTTGATTACAGTGATGCAAGGATGTGGTATGAAGAAGGAGTTGTACAATGTGACCCCTATAGTATTGGACAACTTACTTCGATTTGGTTGGTTAACCAGCGGATGCGTCCATCCATGCATAGTTTGATGAATAAATGCCGGAATTGCCTGGAAGTGATGGCAAATAATAAAGATACAACCGCCATATCGCAGTTGATTACTTATTATACCGAGGGCATAGGAACACCCAAGAATGAGACATTGGCAAAATCTTGGCAGGAACGTCTGGAGACGCTTCGTAAACCTGTAGAACCTGTCCATTATACTTCCAACCAAACAAAACCAGATAAGCCCAAAGAGCCAATGAAGTTTTTTGTTGGTTATGCTTACTCTGTAGAAGCGCCTTATGGCTTAACTGTCGGAGGTGTAAAATCCCGCCTGGGTTGGTTTGCACGCTTCAGAACGAATTTTAGTTTTAAGGATAATGACAGCGAGTGCAGGGGAAATGGGCAGATGGTTGGTTCTGTTCCTGGCGGTCCTTTTATTCGTTTTACCAATAAACAAAAAGTAAACTCTTATGCCGGAACTGCTGGTATTGTCGTAAAATGTACGTCTTGGCTCTATACTTCTGTCGGTTTAGGATATGGAAGTCGCGAATTATTGTGCGAATATAAAACCATTGATGCTACAGACCACAGGATCGAGAAATTATATTGGAGTAAAAATCTTGACCATTCTTATAATGGTCTGGCTGCCGATTTGGATTTTATGGTGAAGTTTGGTCCTGTCTTTGTCAGTGCCGGATGTAATACATTAAACTTTAAATATATAGATCTGAATGCAGGTCTTGGTGTATTTTTCTAATCGTTGATATTATGAAACATATATATCTGTTATTATCATTCTTTGCATCTTTATGCTTACTTGTCGGTTGTGTAGATGATCCGGAAATGGATACTCATCTTCAGAATGGAATTGCCCCAGAAGTTTCCGAAACATCGAGAGTAGATATTTCGGCTTCGACAATGACATTGAAAGCAAGTATTTTGAAAGAGAACGGTTCGCAAATACTTGAATGCGGTGTATGTTGGAGTGATATATTAGAAAATTCCCCCAAGACCAATATGTATGAAGGGAGATATAAGAAAGCATCAAAAATGGAGAATGGAGAGTTTGAAGTAACGATATCAGACCTTCATGATAAAACCAACTATTATATTTATGCTTATGCGATTAATGAGACCGATACCGCTTTTTCTTCGTCAGGAACCTATACAACAGAAATCGGTGTTGGTGAAGTAAAGACAGTAGCTATAGATAGTGTTAACGTGAAAGCGACTTCTGTACTGGTTAGCGGCAAGATTAAAAGTCGGGGAGAAGGCATAGAGAATATAGGCTTCTATTTGTCGGATAAAAACAATCCGCCGTCAAAAAATGATTCGGTCATTGCCTATACGGGAGATTATATGTCGACAGATTCTTTTAGCTGTTCTATTACAAATCTGAAACCGAGCACGCTGTATTATGTACGTGCATTTGCAACCAACTCCTTTGGGGAATTTTCTTTTAATGTAGATTCATTTAAAACAACAGATGGTAAACCCAAATTGGGAGTTCTATCTTTGGATAGCACAAGTTTTACAACAGCTGATCTGTCGGCTCAGCTCATTGACGAAGGTGATTCATCTCTAACTAAATTTGGTTTTTGCTGGGGAGCGATGGAGGAACCTACTATCGAAAATGCAGATACGATTCTTTGTTCAGAAATAATAGAAGGTAAGTTTAGCGGAAGAATACATAGCCTGGAATCAAATAGGAAATACTATGTCCGGGCTTATGCTACAAATGCATTCGGAACAGTATATAGTACCAACATAAAAGATTTCTTCCCGAAAAGCCAGTTGCCGACAGTTGTTAGCATACCTGTTGCAGGGGAAACGATCGTGAATGGCTCTGCAATTGTAAGTGGAGAATTGCAGAACGAAGGAATGTCCGCTGTTACAACAATAGGTCTCTGTTGGTCCACTACAAATAAGAATCCGAGAATATCGGAAAAGAATTGTTTCTATAAAGAAATCCCGTTGGAAGAATTAGATGAAAATAATGTATTTACGTATGCATTGACTAATCTGACAGGAGCAACTACGTATTATGTAAATGCTTATGCAGCCAATGAAAATGGTATTCAATATGGAGAAGTCCAATCATTTACGACTCCTCTCATTCTGACACCCAAAAGTATTTACCAAGGAGCTAAACGCTCTTTCTCTGCAGCTTTTGCAGTTGATGGACAGGCCTTTATTGTTGGAGGTGATTTAGGTAATGAACGAACGAATGAGTCATATAATTATAATGCAGATATGGATGAATGGAGTCCGTCTGCATCATATAGTAATGCCTATTCACAAATGACAGCCTGTATCAAAGATGGTAATGCATATATTATAGGAGGAACTGACAATTCTATATTTGCTACTAATGTCCAGATTTATATGCCATCTTCCAACACTTGGGCGACAATGCCTTCGTTACCAGATGGAGAAGGACGCTATGATGCGGTTAGTTTTGTTTATCGGGATTCAATCTATGTCTTAGGTGGAGTGAATGATAATGAAAACTCACAGGAACTCTGGAAATTTACCGGAGATACTTGGGTGATGAAAACAGATCAATTTCCTGTTTCCCAGCAAAAAGGTATAGCCTTGGTTGCCAATGATAAGGTTTATGCCGGTTTGGGTAGTAGCATCGGCTTAAAAAGAGGTTTCTGGATGGCTTCCGACAGTTTAACAGCATGGGTAAATGCTCCGGGATCTTTACCAAGTAATATTGGAGTCGTTTCTTCTGCTGTATATTACAAGAACGATCAATGGGACAGTTTCTTTATGGTTGACAACAATGGTAAAATATGGGAATATAATTTGTCCGGTAAGTGGATTGAACATCCTACAACTCTTCAACGTATGAATAACTATCATATGTTTATACTGAATGATAAAATTTATATTTTGGGACAAGATCGCTTTGAAAATAACTTCTTTGTGATGTATGATCCGGTCTGGGATCCCGGGAAATGATTAAATAATGAATAGAGCAAGCATATTAGAAGACATTCAAAAGAATGTAGAAATGTTGTCGACACCGGATTTGCCGGAGTATAAGTATATTCCGCTGCATCAAAAGCCGTCGCCGTCAGTAACAGCATTGCAGAAAGTCATGTGTTTACTCCGTAAAGTGATCTTTCCGGGTTTTTTCGGTACGGAACAGGAGGCACAAACTGATTCTATACAATATTATACAGGAGTATATTTGGAACAGATCTATGACTTATTGCAGGAACAGATTTATAACGGTTTGTGTTTTGAAGTGGAACGTTGTTGTGATTCCAAAGACCGTGCTTCCAGAATAGCGATCGCTTTTATTAATAAGATTCCTCATATTAAATATTTGCTGTCTACTGATGTAAAAGCTATTTTGGATGGCGATCCGGCGGCAAAAAGTCCCAGCGAAATTATTTTCTGTTATCCTGCAATCCAGGCGATTCTCTATCAGCGAGTAGCACATGAGCTATTAAAACTCGATGTTCCCGTAATACCCAGGATTATAACAGAAATGGCCCATTCGGATACGGGTATAGATATTCATCCGGGAGCACAAATAGGAGAATACTTCAGTATCGATCATGGAACAGGTGTCGTTATTGGACAGACAACCATTATTGGGAATCATGTCCGATTATACCAAGGAGTAACATTGGGTGCTAAAAATTTCACTTTGGATGAAGATGGTTTGCCGTTGGATGTTCCCCGTCATCCGATTATTGAAGATTATGTCACTATTTATTCAAATGCTTCGATTCTCGGAAGAATCACAATAGGTAAAGGTTCGATTATAGGAGGTAATATCTGGCTCACACATAGTGTTCCTCCTAATTCGAAAATCTTACAGACGCGCGCTGTTGAAGATAAATAGAAAAAGAGATGCTATTTTAAAGAAAAATACGTATGTTTGTGACATACCTCTTAGAGCGTATTATACCTTAAAATAGTGTGAACCATGAATAAAGTGAAAACATTGGATGACCTCCGAAAGATGCGTGAAACCTTACGCACGACCTTGGATATAAGAGAAAAAAGCAATCATCCCGAACAAATGGTGCAGATTCGGGTTTCGATGGCAACCTGCGGTATTGCAGCCGGAGCCAAAGAGATTATGAATTATTTCATAGAAGCACTGGACCGTGAGAAAGTTGATGCATTAGTGACACAGACCGGCTGCATGGGCTATTGCTATGCTGAACCGACTATCGAAGTGGCTGTGCCCGGTAAAGAACCTATTGTATTCGGTCATGTCAGCAAAGAAAAGGTGGATGAAATAATCAATCGTTATATCCGGCAGGGAGAATTATTGGATGACATTATCCCTGTCACTTACACTGCGATTAAACCAGAGTAACGAACTTCCTTAAACAATAAATACTTACATAATGGCACAATACAGTAGTTATATACTGGTGTGTGGTGGTACCGGCTGCCGTGCATCACAGAGTGAACTTATACTTGAAAATCTGAAAGAGGCCGTAGAACAACACGGATTACAGGATACAGTCCAAGTGATCCGTACAGGCTGTTTTGGCTTTTGCGAGAAAGGACCGGTTGTAAAGATGGTTCCTGATAATACCTTCTATGTACAGGTAAAACCATCAGATGCCGAAGAGATAGTTCTGGAACATTTGATCAAAGGAAGGAAGGTGGAACGCTTGCTTTATGTCGACCCCGAAACGAATGAACAGGTTCCGGACTCCAAACATATAGACTTCTATAAAAAGCAACTTCGTATAGCCTTGCGGAATTGCGGTTTTATCAATCCTGAAAATATTGATGAATATATTGCCCGTGACGGTTATGTAGCCTTAGGTAAAGCACTGACGGAAATGACACCGGAGTCAGTGATTAAGGAAATCATGGATAGTGGCTTGCGCGGCAGAGGAGGTGGCGGATTCCCGACCGGGTTGAAATGGCAGATAACACGCAAGGTCCAGGCTCCTCAGAAATATGTGGTTTGTAATGCAGACGAAGGTGATCCAGGAGCATTTATGGACCGTTCCATATTGGAAGGTGATCCACATTCTATAGTAGAGGCGATGGCAATTAACGGATATTGTACAGGAGCCAATAAAGGCTTGGTATATATTCGCGCTGAATATCCTTTGGCTGTAGAACGATTGAGAATTGCAATCCGGCAGGCAAAAGAATACGGTTTGTTAGGAGAGAATATCTTTGGAACAGATTTCTCTTTTGATATCGATATACGTTATGGTGCCGGAGCTTTTGTCTGTGGTGAAGAAACCGCATTGATCCACAGTATGGAAGGACTCCGTGGAGAGGCAACTGTAAAGCCGCCTTTTCCCAGCGAGCATGGCTACAAAGGTTGTCCTACGAATGTAAATAATGTGGAAACCTATGCTAATGTGCCTGTCATCCTTCTGAGAGGCGCAAAGTGGTTTAGTAGCATAGGAACAGAGAAAAGCAAAGGGACAAAAGTTTTTGCCCTGGCGGGAAAAGTGAATAATGTCGGGCTGATAGAAGTTCCGATGGGAACAACATTGCGTGAAGTTATTTTCGGTATCGGCGGCGGTATTAAAGATGGCAAGAAGTTCAAGGCCGTACAGACAGGAGGACCTTCCGGAGGCTGCCTGACTGCAAAGCATCTGGATCTGCCGATTGATTATGATAATCTGTTGGCTGCCGGTTCTATGATGGGCTCTGGCGGTATGATTGTAATGGATGAAGACGATTGCATGGTTGCAATGGCTAAATTTTACCTGGACTTTACTGTAGAAGAATCATGCGGTAAATGTGCCCCTTGCCGGATTGGCAATAAGCGGTTGCATGAGATTCTGCAAAAGATAACTTCCGGTAACGGTACGATTGAAGACCTGAATATGCTGCGTAATCTGGCCGGAGTCATTAAAGATACAGCTCTATGTGGATTGGGACAGACCTCTCCAAACCCGGTTCTATCTACAATGGATAACTTTTATGATGAATATTTGGCTCATGTAGAAGAACAACGCTGTCCGTCTCACCAGTGCCGAGAATTGACACAATACTTTATCAATCCGGAAAAATGTAAAGGCTGTACACTTTGTGCCCGGATATGTCCGGTGAACGCAATTACAGGAGATCGGAAAGTTCCGCACGTCATCGACCCGCAAACTTGTATCCGCTGCGGTTCATGTATTGAGAAGTGTAAGTTCGGAGCTATTTATGTACATTAATAAATGGATAACAGACAAAGAAATGGAAACAGTAAAACTTATTATAGATAGAAGACCGGTAGAAGTTCCCAAAGGGACTACTATCTTGGACGCTGCAAAAGGAATGGGCATACGTATCCAGACTCTTTGCTACATGAAGTTAGAAGATCTGCATTATGAAAACAATCCGGGAGCTTGTCGTATCTGCGTGGTTGAAATAGAAGGTCGCCGTAACCTGGCTCCATCGTGCAAGACCGAATGTACCGAAGGTATGGTTGTGCGGACACATAGTCCCCGGGTGATGAATGCCCGCAAGACTGTGATGGAATTGATTCTATCCAACCATCCGGCAGAATGCCTGACTTGCAGCAGTAACGGATATTGCGAATTGCAGACAATCGCTCATGACCTTGGAATACGCGAAATTCGTTATAAAGGTGAAATGTCTACGTTCCAGATAGACCGTTCACCGTCTATCGTACGGAATATGAATAAATGCATCATGTGTCGCCGTTGCGAAACGATGTGTAACAATATCCAAACCGTTGGTGCATTGACAGCTGTCAATCGCGGTTTTAATGCAGCCGTCTCTACAGCCTTTGAGCGGGATATTGCCGGCAGTACTTGTTCCTATTGCGGTCAATGCGTATCCGTTTGTCCGGTAAATGCCTTGAGCGGAAGAAACACACAACAGCCCGTTCTGGATGCAATTGCCGATCCGGACAAGATCGTAATAGCCCAAACTGCGCCGGCTGTCCGTACAGCACTTGGCCGTGACTTCGGTTACGAACCGGGCACATTGGTAACAGGAAAAATGGTATCGGCTCTCCGGCAGTTAGGCTTCGATTATGTATTTGATACCGATTTTGCAGCTGACCTGACCATCATGGAGGAAGGAACAGAGCTGTTGCAACGAATCGGTAAATATCTCAATGGAGACAAAAAGGTAAAAATGCCGTTGATGACCAGCTGCTGCCCGGGTTGGGTTAGCTTTGTCGAGCAGCATTTCCCGGAACTGAGGGATAATCTTTCCACCGCAAAAAGTCCGCAACAAATGTTCGGCGCAATCGCCAAAAGCTATTTTGCCGAAAGGTTAGGAGTGGATCGGAAACGGATCGTAGTCGTCTCTATCATGCCTTGCCTGGCAAAGAAGTACGAAGCCAGTCGGCCGGAGTTTGCTGTCGAAGGTAATCCGGATGTCGATATTTCGATTTATACACGTGAGTTGGCACGTTTGATTCGTTATGCCAATATCAACTTTACAGACTTGCCGGACAGCGATTTCGATCGTCCACTGGGTGAATCTACGGCGCCGGTGTAATCTTCGGTACTACCGGAGGAGTAATAGAAGCCGCTTGCCGTACAGCCTACGAACTTTATACAAAGAAGCCACTTCCTAAACTTGAGTTTGAAGAACTTCGCGGACTGGAAGGAATCCGTAGTGCAACGATCGATTTTGATGGAACGCCTATTAAGATCGGTATTGCCCATGGTTTGGGAAACGCCCGCAAGTTGGTGGAAGAAGTAAAGAATGGAACATCGCCTTATCATGCTATTGAAATAATGGCATGTCCGGGAGGATGCATCGGTGGAGGTGGTCAACCGTTCCATCAGGGTAGGATGGAGGTTCTGCGCAAACGTGCCGCCGCTCTCTATCAGGAGGATAAAAACAAGACGCTTCGTAAAAGTCATGAGAATCCTTATATACAGGAACTTTATGCCAATTATCTGGGAGAACCCTGCGGACCGCGAGCCCATAAGTTGCTGCACACGCACTATTTTGACCGGAAGGAAGCCGTTAATATGTTTATTCAAGAAAATCAGAAGAAATAGAGTATGGAAAAGATACATTTGCTTAAGATAAAACTAAAGGAGTTGGAAGCTGTTTGCAATGAACACCACAACGATGCGGGAGAACTGATCAACATCTTGCATGCAGCACAGGGAATATTCGGTTACTTGCCCCGCGAAGTACAGGAAGTTATTGCAGAACGGCTACACATCCCTGTTTCGCGGGTATATGGCGTTGTCACCTTCTATTCTTTCTTTACAATGACTCCGAAAGGGAAATATCCTATTTCTGTCTGCCTGGGTACTGCTTGCTATGTCCGTGGAGCTGAAAAAGTATTGGATGAGTTCCAGCGTCAGTTGGAGATAAAAGTCGGGGAGACTACGCCTGACGGTCTGTTTTCATTAGACTGCTTGCGCTGTGTAGGCGCTTGCGGACTTGCTCCGGTTGTCACCATTGCCGGAAAAGTCTATGGACGTTTGTCTCCGGAAAAGGTGCGGGACATTCTTTCCGAATACTACCTGTTGGAACAAGTATAGTTCGTATTATATTTCTTATGCCACTTAGTTGGCACAGCTGTGCAACTAAG